>NZ_JAVRBY020000002.1:0-252260 GCF_034531035.1 Nostoc sp. DedQUE02
ATCGGATTTATGACCCGGACAGAGATGGAAAAACAAAGATAGTTCATGTGATAGAGATGCTGCAAAACCTTGTATATCATAAGGTTTTACCATTTCAAACCGTGTTGATGGACACTTGGTATGCCACAAATAAATTGATGTTTTATATTGATGGGTTAGGGAAATATTATTATTGCCCTCTGAAGCGTAATCGACTTGTTGATGATACAGACAAGCAAGAAGATTATAAAAGAATTGAATTGTTATCTTGGGATAATGAGGAGTTAAAATCAGGTAAAATAGTTAAAATAAAGAAATTTCCCGCAGCCAAAAAAGTGAAACTGTTCCGGGTAACTGTCTCCACCGACAGAACGGATTTTATCGCTACGAACGATTTATCTCAAGCTTCTACGGACGTTGTACAACAAGTGTGTAAGGTTCGATGGAAAATTGAGGAGTTTCACCGTGAATTAAAGCAATTGACTGGCATTGAATCATGTCAATGCCGTAAGGGTCGGATTCAAAGAAATCATATTGCTTGCGCTATTTTAGTCTGGCTTAGGCTCAAAGATTTAGCTTATAAAACTGGCCAAACAATTTATCAAATTAAGCATGGATTGTTATCAAATTATTTAGTTCAGCAACTAAAACGTCCGGATTTTCCCATGTTTATCGTGTAGTTGCTTGGCGCGCGGCGCGGCTACACCGCGCCATTGCTTGTGACAGTTGCGTAAGTCCTGCCATAGTAGAGCCTGTGCTTGTTTCAAGCGTTTTTGCGAACCCCCGACTTTGTGGAGGTTTTCCATCAAATGGAACCAATCGAGTACTTCTCGACGTTGTACATCAGGTGCTAGTTGGTCAATAATCTTCCAAATGCCGTCATGTCCATCACCGATACAAGTGACTGTACTAGCAAGTGGTTGCTCATTCACCCAATCAATCACAACCTGGTTATTCTGGAAAGAAGTTCCTAAAATTCCTAGATGATGTAAGCTGATCGCTTTATAGCCAAGCCACGCACATACTTCACCTGATTGAGTCCGGACGCGGATGTTCCCACCATCAACACTTAATTCTTCAACCATATCTTCTTGTGTTGGCAATTCAAAGTTTTGACGATGCACCAATCTCTGTTGACTGCTGCGGGAAATATGTATACCCGTAAAATATTCGATATCTGATGCTGCATCTTCATAGCTGACATTCGCACTCACCCGTAAGCAACAAGTTTCTAGATATGGACTTAGTTGACTACTTGGCGCGACTTCTAGCTCAATAGCTTGTTTGCTCGTTATTGCTAACTCTCCCAAGATGCTTTTGAGTCGTCGTTGGTATCCTGCGGTTGTTCCTGTAACCGTTTCGACAAAAAAACCCCTACTTCTGGCATTACATGCTTCTGCATTTGATTCCGCACTGCTTGTTCAATTCCTGCAAGGCTTGTTAGCCTTTCTGGTGACGTGTCTTCGTACAATATTTTAGCGATCGCTTTCACATGTTCTTGAAGAGCTTGCTTTTGTTCTGGAGTCATCGGTAGGTAAATACTCTCGTCTTACTTATCCTGACTGATTTTTGACTTCTTTGCAAAAAACTGGGATGCTCCCCTTGCCTCTTGCCTATTGCCTATTACCTATTACCTATTGCCTATTGCCTATTACCTATTTCCTATTGCCTATTGCCTCTTGCCTCTTGCCTATTACCTATTGCCTACCTAAGCCAAGTGATTTCAGTAATCAAACCGGATTCCTATATCTGTATAGTTACTTTCGGGTAAAATTAATTGCACACTGGTTTTTGTTGCTTAATTGTAAAACCGGGCTTGATATAAGTACAGTAACAGTTCGATTTGCTGTATGAGAATCCAGACCAGATTTTAAAAGTTGAGATATCAATATTCTTCTATTTTGAATTACGTAGGTTTTATTTTGAACTGCAAGATGTTTGGAAACAATTTGTGCTACTTCTAAGCCCACGTATCCACAATACCGTGACAAATTGGGAAGCTTTATAAATCCAATTAACATCAAACTTTTTCCAAAGCTAAATAGAGTTTTTTAGAGATATTGAAAAGTACAAAGAAGTCTTGGTTTACAAATCCAAGACCTCTGTTAAATTTAGCACACACTAGTAATCTACTAAACCAAAATTGTTAGGTGAGGGCTGGGAAAAGGGTAAAGGTTAAAGGGTAAAAAAATAACCCTTTTTCCCTTTGCCCCTTTACCCCGCCAAGTTACGAAAGCGAACTACTAGTAATCAATAAACTTGCTCATCCCAATTGGCTAAAGTAAATACCCCAAAGAATTCCAGTTACTCCGATGGCAATTAAAAGGTTAGTGAAAAATCTCCCGAACTCAATTTCTTGCCCTAGTCCTTTATCGTCTTGACCAGCAGTAAAAAACAATGACCAGGCTTGATTTGCATTGATAGTCTCAAAGTCATTGAAATCAGGTCTAAAAACAACGGGCCCAATTAAATTCTTTTTAGGATAATCAAAATCAGTTTTCATAAGTTTGCCTCTAAATGGGTTTATTCGTCAAGTGAAGAAAATTCATAAATCTAAAAGTGTCTTTTCTAAAGGCTGGTTAGCCATCCAATCAAACCGTGTCTGGTGAGAACCTCTAAAGCTATGAGTGAGACAAAACCAATCATCGCCAAACGACCATTGATTTCTTCGGCATATTTGGTGAATCCTATACGTGGGGTTTCATCAGTTTTATCAACATAAACTTTGGGTTTGATCGCAAACCTGTTAAGTTGACCGCGTTCGTGAATCGTAAAGCCTTGTCATCTTTTACTCCTTGCTTTTGTAATTCGTGAAATAATATTAATTATTGTAAATATTTTTTGCAAGTACTTGACATAACAAAAAAAGTAGTAAAAACCGTACAAAATAAGTAGGGTATTTCGGATTTGTGCTAGATGTAGCCAATGTCTACAACGGATTGCGCCTACACTCTTGGAAGTGAATATACACAAAAGCACCAATTACGTTTAATTTAACTTCAGTAAAACTTATCGTATACATAAATAAAACTTATTTATGTATAACTGAGAAGGTATTGCTTATTTGTAACGAACTTGTTATGTTTCTTTACATAAAGATACAAAAGCAACATCAATGCGTTAAACCATTGTTGATCCAGGCTTCCTAAATAACTATGCATTTGAGCCTGCAATATGCTTTGCCGAGTATCCAAACTCAAGGGCAACGGCATTGCTATGCCTTTAGTAGAGCTATTTCTACGATGGGCTATTCTGCAATGCAAAAACTGCTGAGTGCCTTTTTCTCATGCGTCTTTGCACATTTGATTTTTCACATTCGATAAAACTGTAATTTTCTTTTTGGAATTTCTGCTATGTCTTTTACCATCCAATCTGCTCAAGGTATTTTTCCCGGCACCCTGGTTGCTGACGTTGTTCCAACTGTTGTCGAATCATTCTCTAAGCTCAATGCTGAAGATCAACTAGCATTACTTTGGTTTGCCTATACCGAGATGGGTAGAAGTATTACAGTTGCTGCTCCTGGCGCAGCCAACATGATCCTCGCTCAAGGCTTGCTTGAACAAATTAAGCAGATGCCTTTTGAGGCTCAAACGCAAGTCATGTATGATTTGGCTAACCGTGCTGACACCCCCCTGTGTCGTTCCTATGCATCCTTCACCGTGAACATTAAGTTGGGTTTCTGGTATCAGTTAGGAGAATGGATGGCGCAGGGAATCGTTGCTCCCATCCCAGAAGGTTACAAACTTTCTCCGAAAGCTGCCGATGTGTTGCAAGCAATCCGAAATGCTGATTCAGGTCAACAAATCACCATCCTACGCAATACCGTAATTAGCATGGGATTTGACCCGAACGCTCCTGGTAGTTACAAAAAAGTCTCAGAACCTGTAGCTCCTCCAACTGCACCAGCGTTTCGGACTAAAGTCAGCATCGAGGGCGTTAACAATCCTACGGTGTTGGGCTATATCAACAACATGAATGCCAATGACTTTGATGCTGCGGTTTCTCTGTTTACCTCCGAAGGTGCTTTGCAACCTCCTTTTGAAAGACCGATTGTTGGTCAAGAGGCAATTCGCGCTTATATGCGTGAAGAATGCCAGGGGCTGAAGATGATCCCAGAGCGTGGTATATCTGAGCCTGTGGAAGATGGTTATACCCAAGTTAAAGTTACAGGTAAAGTCCAAACCCCTTGGTTCGGTGCCAGCGTGGGAATGAATATTGCATGGCGGTTTTTGCTAGATCCCCAAGGCAAAATCTTCTTTGTAGCGATTGACTTGCTGGCTTCACCTAAAGAACTGCTGAACCTAGTACGTAAATAGAAAACTAGATCAGTTGCTGCTTAAGCGTGGTGAAGTAGCGTAGGCGTACCTCGTCGTAGACATTGCCACGCTTAAGCAAAAGAAACTGATAGCGCTTTATTTAGTATTTTGATATTGCGATCGCTATTAAAAACAAACGATTCCATCAACGAGCTTTTAGTTTAAAAGTCACAAAATATACGAAGCTAGAATAAATAGTACTGACTTCTATAACCTTTCTCGCTCAAGAACATCTCAACTATTCTTTACTTGTTTATATTTAAATAACAATATATCTTTGGATAGAGTAATAATTTCTTCATCTACCAAGAGTAATAGATTCTCAATGACTTTTTTCAATTCCTCGGAGCCGCTCCTGCGTGAAAAACAGCAAGAGCTAGATTTTCAAGATATTCAAGGTCTAGTCTGTCTCAACTACCAAATTGGAAATTTCACCCTCTTTTCAAAGTTTTATACTCGCGTCGATCAAGCATTTATTCTCTGGGGACTAATTTCATCTGGAATTTTTATAACCGCGCAGTTTCTACCCATTAGCTGGAGTAGCCAAGCAATTTTGTGGTCAGTGCTTACCTTATTCGGTGCAGTTGGCATGATAAGTTTAACTTGGTTTTGGGCAACTGTAGAACAGCTACGCTGGGTTGTTTATAGCTGGGCGATTTTAATCTTAATGGGTTTAATCTTGACCGATCTGAGCATTTTTTTGGGATGGGGAGAGGTGTTGATCCGTTTGTGTCCACTCTGGTTAGGATTAAGTGCCATCGGCTACTTTTGCACCGGGGTAGGAATGCGTTCACGCACATTTGTTCTGATGGGATTTATTCATTTGCTGGGAATTTTAGTTTTGCCATACTGCGGTGTCATGCAGTTTCTCTCAACGGGGCTAATTATGACCGTTAGTTTACTGTTACTAGCAGAATTACAATGGGATATGCAATCTTTAAGTGATTACAGCCAATTAACACCACAACAAAAGCAGTTTAATCAAGTACAGTCTCAACGGCGTCAAATGACTAGCTAAAGTTATAAAGAATTAAAATCTTACTTTAGACAAGTTTGTATAAACAATATAGCTATATCTCTTGACTAGGTCGTGTTTATACTTGAGAGAGAGAGTTTTTCACCCAACTGTTAGCTATTCTAGTTTATGAAAACAGACAGCACTGTATGGGTGTTATGCCGCTGTGGCCCAATATCAGACATCGAAGGAGAGCGATCGCAGATGTTTGAACAGTGTAAATTAATAAAAATCCTTGACGGTGTGGAGTTTTTATCGCTTCCTCCACTTTATTATCACTTAGGGAAGGTTAAATTCTTCATCAGAGCGGTCTGAGGTGGTAGGCGTCTCGCGTTTTTTACATTACAAGTTAGTTTTGAAATTCCAATATCCTTAATTCAAAATCAGTTAAGGATATTGAAGTCTCACGACTAATGTAACTATCTGTTAGCTGGCGTTTGTGTGTCAAAATATTCACGCCAGCGACTAATTTGACTATCCTTAAAATCTACAACAATTACGTCATCAGCTTTATTACGACGACCTGTCGCCTTTTCTGTGTCTTCGTAGTACCACTCTACTGCTGCCTGATTTTCTCCAATGATAATCCGCCGGATGTCTATTTTGACATCTGAATACTGTTGTTTAAACTGGGTAAGTTCTTCTCGAATTTTTTCTTGCCCCTGCCAGCATTGACCAGGTACGATTAGTTCTCCATCAATCGTAAACAATTGTGCAAGAGCATCGACATCTTGAGCAATCCATGCATCTTTAGCTTTTTCTATTAATATCTGGATATCTTGTTGGTTCATAGACTGACTGGCAAATAAAGGTGTGCTAAAAGTTAAGCTAACAAATATAGTTCCTAACACTAGCCATTTAGTTAACCAAAGCATCTAGATTTTTCTACCCTCTAAAGTATTAAGCTTATATAGGAATCCGGTTTGATTGCTGAAATCACTTGTGTAGGTAGGCAATAGGCACTCTTGCAATAGGCAAGAGAATTTCAGAAGATTAAGGTGTACTGAATTTTTTTCAAAAATCAAATATGAGTCCTATAGAGCATTAATAAAATTTAACCAGAAGTTGTTTGCATTGCGATCGCTCTTGCGAAAAGTCAGGTTTTGATTGGATACAGAATGTCTGTAGCGTTGATGTTAATTCTACAGCCAAAACTGGCGATCGCCCTCCATCTGGCTAGGACGAATACCTTGCAAACGTAGATAAGCCATGCGATCAGATCCATATAATGGCATAGGTAAGCGAGGTTCTTTTAAAGCTCCATGATGCAATAACGTAAGTTTTAGAGTAGTTTCTAAAACACTTTCTATTGAGATTTGGTGTCCTTTCTCATGAATTGTTAAACGTATAGGACGAGCCAAACCAACTTTATCAGGAACTTTAGTTGTTACCAGAATTGCTTCACGAGATGATAAACGAAGCCCTAAGCCTTGTGAAGGTGCTATTACAGCTTTCTGCTTTAAGTTATACAGTCGGGGAATACCAGATTTTTTACATTCCACCAAAATAAATTTAGCTCCTATTACTTTAGCTCTATCTACTAAATAATCAGCTTCATTTCCAACAAAGGAACCATCACGATAAATTAAGACTGTTTTGTTTGCTAATTCAGCAGCAGGTAATAATCGCTCCAATAGTTTAGGTGGTATTTCTTCACCATCAATTAAATCATCTTCTAGTTGATAACGAACAAACTCCCCTTGTTTGCCATAGAGACGTATACTAGCACAGGCATTTCTTGTACCTGCTTGCCTTTTTTTGGAAATTCTAGAAACATCCAAGCCAATAAAATAATCAGCATCTTTTAAGTCTTCAGCTAGAACGAAAGGCAAATTGCCTAATTTTGCTAGAATTCCTGGAATTACTTGATTCAAGATATACTGGTAATTTCCAGGTTTATTCAAAGTATCTTCATAAATCATTTGACTAGCAATTTGACGACGGAGCAATAAAGAGTATATTTGATGGTAAAAACTTCCCTCATTTGTATCATCCTCATGACGATCGTTTTGAGGTAAAAAAGTTACAACAATGTCGTGTGGTATCTCAATTAATTCATTAACTTTTTTCTCAACTTCTGCTCTTGCCTCAGTCTTAGTCAGATTATTCAGTGACAAAGGTCGCTTAGTAATAACTTCACTTTTAAATCCATATAGTTCCAGACGCTGCTTAAGTAAATTCAGAAACGGATCTACTTTTAAATCACAAAGCTTTAGTGCTGCAATGTGAATCACTTTGGATTTATCTTTAAAATCAGCGTGACGGCGATAAACTCCACCTTTTATAAGACCATTTAGAACATCATTTCTTTTAGTTATAAAGTTATTACCAAAAAGTAGAGCAGTTTCCTCTATAGGAAATTCAGGTTTCCAGAATAAATTTGGATGTTGAATGCTATTGATACTACGTTCTAGTTGAATTCCATAAGTACTTAAAGCGTCTGCTGCTATTTTTTTATAAGATGTCAACAGACTTGTTCTGTCTTGATGCGAAATTTTAGTAGCCTTAAGTAGCTTTCCGTATTCAACTTCAAATTGATCGGCTGTGGCAGATGTAACACAGGGACGTAAAGCTGCCATAGCATAGTGAAACTGTTTAGTATCTTTACCGAACTGTACAGCAACAACAGGTTGATCGTCTGGGGCATCTCGTAGTGCTTGTTTACTAGTTGAACCAGTAGCTTTTGCTAAGAGTTCATCTCTATGCTCTTCGATAGTTCCAATAATACCGACAATTGTCGCGTTACTACCTCGTTCAATTTCTTGAACTTTTAAACCAATTAAAAGCTGTTCTGAGTTCTGCCGTTGAGGATGTTTTTCGTAGAAATCAGCTAAATTATCACGAAAGACAATGCTACTGCACACTGTCAAACTAAGAGCAGGCTGTAACTCACCTTGTAATTCGATCGTTTCTGACCAAAAATCTGGTTCTCTTGTGACTATAACTCCATTATCAGACAGAACAACTGGAGAATCAAATTTAGTTTTATTCAAAATCTGAATAGATAACAGAGAATGAATAAAAGGTGTGGGTTGAGGCTGGCGTACTGCTTGGAAACCGAATAAGCGTTCCTTAAAATCTTCTACTTCATTTTGAATGTTTTTTAGTGCCTCTTGTAATTCTTCTTTACTAGGTAAATCTTTATGAGATGCTGCCAAAACCCAAAAATAAGGCTTGTACCAGATGACAACAGTCTCAGGTAATTTTCGACTAAAATGATAGCTCAATCGGTTGCCATCTTTTTTATCAATTTCAGGTGTTAGCCGAAAACACATCAACTTAAGTTGTAAAGTTTTGATTGGGAAAACTTCACTAAAAGAGGTAGAAATTTGGGAAGATGCAATAGCGATAGTCATGCAGAAACCTCCAATGAATTAAATTGGCAAATCGATGTGAATTGACAATTTCGACAGGGTATTCCAGGATTAGCAGGAAATATTTCAGCAAATGCAGATGGATTTTGCTTGTAACAACGCAATTCTTTTTGATGTTCTTGTGCTATTTGAGCTAATTTAGCTTGAATTGCCTTGAGTTGACTATCTGTAGCAGTAATAGGCTCAGACCATTTGCCAGTTTCTAAGTTATAAAATGAGGCAACAGCTTTTTGTCCAGGGAACATATAAGTAGCCGCCAACAGGTAGACAAATGCTTGTCGTCTATCAAAATTAGATGTGCCTGTTTTGAAATCTAAAATGTGCAGTCTGCCGTCGGATTCAGTAAAAATGCAGTCAATAGCTACAAATAAGTTAAAAAAATAATTACCTTGCTGAATCAGAATTGGTTCTGGAATTCCCTCATCACCTCGACTAAGATTAAGGATGTTCTTTCCAGAGAGAATCGGCTCCTGATAGTAGTTTGTCAAAATTTTAATAATTCGCTGCTTAACTTCGACAGGTTCTTGGTCTAATTTAAGCTTCTCTGCTACTATCTGTACACCATTTGAATGTGTCAAAAGTTGAATATTTTGGTGAAATTCGTAAATACCTTTCTGTGCCTGCAAACCGATATGTTGAGGAATAGTGTCTTGCTCCAACAATGGTTTAACTAATAATTCTTTTTTTCGCGCTCTGGAAAAACCTCGTTTCATATCACAGTGCCAATATTCTTGTCCAACAGATGAAGCGAACTGTGACCAAATGTTAAAACTCACATAGGGTCGCCACACCATAATTTATATCCTTGTTAGCTATGTTGATTTTTTATTCAACTATAGCCTAACGTGTATTGATTTTTTAGTCAACACTCTGTTATTATGTTTAGTTAAGTAGGAAAAAAAGTGAATCAAAGTTTTGGTCAGCTTATTCGTGAAGCCCGCAAAGATAAGGGATTTAGTCAGCGTGAGCTAGCAAAACTAATAGGGCTAGATTTCACTTATCTGTCTAAATTAGAGAACGATCGTGCGGACTATCCTCCAAAAGAAGATGTCATCCGTTCTCTGGCACGGCATCTGGATTTAAATGAGGAAGAGTTAATTTTTTCGGCTGGTCGTATTCCCCAGCGTGACGAGGATTTTCTCAAGCAACATTACAAGACAATGCCTGCTTTGTTTCGTCGAATGCAGGAAAATCCTGATTTTGCTAAAAGAGTTTTTCGAGAAGCTACACAACCAGAAAATGAGGAGAAGCAAGGTTGAGTATCATTAAGCAGTATCGCTATATTCCTGATAGCGAAATTGAGGCTAGGGCTAATAATATTCTCAAGCGTATGCAGGAAACACCTAAGTATATTCCCAAGTGGCCTTTAGATGCAACTCGTGTGGCAGAGTTTTTAGGGTTGAATGTTGTTTGGGATAGGATACCGCCTGATGCTGAAGGACAAATAGCAGCAAGGATTTTGCCATTGGAGCATTTAATTGAAATCAATGAAGATATTTTGAAACTTCCCAAAGGGTTTGAAGAATCAACGCTAGCTCATGAACTGGGACACTGGGAACTACATATTGACCAAAAGACGGCTGGTCAGTTTGAAGAACTGATCAAGCAGGGTGGTAAAAGTGAAATAGATATGCAGCCTTTTTTATGCCGTGCTGTTAGTGGTCAACTGCAAAAAATGGAGTTGCAAGCTCAACGTTTTGCGAGTTATTTACTGATGCCTCATTCTATTTTAGAACAAATGGCAACAGAACGTGATTTAACAAAATGGTCTCACCTTTATGCAATGCAAAAGGATTTAGGTGTAACAATAACTAATCTTAAAGTTCGCCTAGTACGGCTAAATTGGATTATTCTTCCTCCAGGTGACAAGACAATTTATTTGGGTAAGGCTGCGCCTATTCGGAAAAAATAAAGATTGAAATAAAGTGCGATCGCCCTCCATTATCTCATCATGCGAGGTCTACGACGGGCTACGCCTACGCGCCCCACAAACTACTAAACTAGAAACTAAGATGCTCACAATAGCCTATGAACGCTACGACAACCACTTTCCCTTCTACACTCAAATTGAAAATTGACTTGACTGATGAGCAATTTTTCCAGATGTGTCAGAAAAACCGCGATTATCGATTTGAGCGCACAGCATCAGGGGAATTATTAATTATGCCACCTACAGGTAGTGAGACTGGCAACCGTAACTTTGATATGGTTGTTGAATTAGGAATCTGGAATAAACAGACTAAATTAGGCAAAGGTTTTGACTCTTCAACTGGCTTTACCCTACCCAATGGTGCAGAACGTTCTCCTGATGTTTCTTGGGTGAAAATTGAGCGTTGGAATGCTTTAACCCCAGAACAACAAGAAAAATTTGCCCCAATTTGTCCTGATTTTGTAGTAGAGTTGCGTTCTCGTACTGATTCCTTGAAAGAATTGCAAGAGAAAATGCAGGAGTATATCGAAAATGGCACTCAATTAGGCTGGTTAATTGATCGGAAAAACAAGCGAGTCGAAATCTATCGTCCAGGTAAAGATGTAGAGATATTAGACAATCCTGCTAGTTTATCAGGAGAAAATGTACTACCTGGATTTGTATTATATTTACAGCAGATTATGTAGTTTTATCGATTAGGATAAATATAGCGCATTTCAAAGCGACTCTGTTCCCAAAGTGGTAGCAAAGCCTGTTTAGCAGCATTTAACTGAGCTTGAGAGAAAGAGATTTTGCCATTTTCTATAATCCAAATAAATATCCGAGTTATTAAATCTGCATTTAAACTCTTCTCGTATTCACAATTATTTATTCTTGCAACTTGCTCATCTAAGCAATCTATTGCATATTTAAAAGTCAAGTTTTTCCAGTCTGTGGAATTGCTATAATTTTCTTCTGGCGTATTTTTCCACTCAACTTTCCGCAAATTTCCGAAAATATAGTCTATGCCTGTTATAGAAGAATCTGTATTACGCACCAAATTTGTATAGGCTTGGTAATATGCTTTTAAGAGGGAAGCAGCAATATTTTCTACATATAGATGTAACCAAGATTGTATGCCACGAAGATAAGGTACTAAATCTCTAATATTATCAATTTCTTTAATCACCGCACCTTCACTTGTGTAATTTATTATTCTGGCTAACAATTCATCTTCAGATAGTTGAGACTTTCCTGAGTAATAACTAATAACTTTGGGAATATATTTCTCTAATAACCACTGTTTGGTATATCTAGCTGTCCAGGTTCCTCGTATTCCTATATCTTGCTGCCATGAGCTATGTTTACCTGTCTGAAAAGATTGTAAATTTACCTTGTTTAACTCATAAATTATGTGAATTTGATTATTCCGTAATAAAGATAAGTTACTATCTAGTCTAGGGACAATAAATGTATGATCACGAATTCCTCGACTGACTCGAATTGATATATCTTCTCTATGGAAGAGATGCCATTCTGACTTGCCTTTAGTATAATCAAATTCCTTAACAAACTGCTGCATTAACTCCCATAACTCTTGTTTTACAGAAAAAAGGATAAAACCGCGAATTCCTGAAAATTTTACGAGTTCAAAATCCCATGTTTCTAAAGCATTCTCACATTCAATTATTAAATTTTGATATTCTTGACAAACTTCATCAACACACAAACACAAGTCTATTACTTCTAAATTAGATAAAATAACTGTTGTTTGACTTAAATTTACTTTAAAAGTATTTTTATCTAACTGTTTTAAAAAACGACGACATCCCCAATCTGGCTGGGTGTGCAATCCAGTCATTAATTGACCTAAAATATCTTGATGATTTAAGTGAATTTTTAAACCTCGGAAAAGAATACTACTGAATTCTATTTGACAATTACCTTCTCCAAAAGCCTTGGGTAAATTACAGGCGATCGCTACTTTTGGTTTTGCAACAACTAAGCGGTAGCCTTCTCGCGTTATAGAAGGCTCAAAATCACATTTTTCTAAAATATCCTGTAAATCTGGATTGCGTATGATTAATTTTTCTATTAAGTTATATTTAGTATATGTCAAAATACTGGCTAGATTTTTATCGATATTCTTTACAAAATTAAAATTTAGTTGATTATAAAACTTTGAGGCGATATCATTATTTCTCAGGGCATCTATATTTATATCAAATACCGATTCTTCTCTCTGGTAATCTAGACGCTTAGAAACCTTGATTTCATATCCGTTAGTGACAATAAAGAATAATGTCTTAAAATGATTACTATAAAATTTAGCTTGTTCAATAGCATCATTTAACTTAGTTTTCCGTGGTTCTATTGTTTCCACAAAAATCAATGATGTATCTGTATTTTGTTGTCCAACATCATCTGTTGCAAAATAAATCTGAGCAACTTCTGGATTTTTGGTGTGGGTTTTTGATTGATATGTTTTCAAAGGATATTCACGATGACATTTCTCTGGATAGCAGAGATAGTGAAACATTGGCAAAATAAACTTTTCTTTTACATCATCTTCATTTTGTAAAATCCGATGGTCAAAACCTTGTATCCATGTAATGAATTTTTTAATTGACTCTGGAATAGTCATCAGATAGTCTACCTGCTTGTATAAATTTGCTAAACCTTATTTGGTTCGTGTAATTAGCAATTTATCAAGTCAGTTTGAATTATGTCGTGATTGTAGATACTAGAATAAAAGCATTCGTCTTAAACTTGACCTTGGCAAAACCTACACCAAGAAAAGTTACTTCCGTTAGAATCAAATATTTAGTGAAAATCAGGTATGCAAAATTAATGAATTGTGTATAACAAGGATTTTGGACAACGCATAATTGCTGGAGATGTCTATTAGACAAGAAGGAGTTAGGAGTCAGAATATAGAATTTTCCTGACTCTCTGAACTTCAGATGCCCAATATATCTATTTATTTTCTTTGGGTAGCGATCGCTAATTTAGCCCCCGGAACCTGACGTACCCGATCCATCACAGCCACTACCCGACCATAATCAACTTTTTCATCAGCATTAATAATCACTAATACTTCTGGGTTAGAACCAACTAAAGTCCGCACCTGCGCTGTCAAATCATCAACTGCAATTGGTTTACGGTTCAGGCTGATCTGTTCTTTTTCATCTACCGTAATCGTAATTTTAGTGGGAACTTGCTGTTGTTTAGCTGTGGTAGCCTTCGGTAAATTTACTGGTAAACCTTCTGAACGTGTTAAAAACAGAGTTGACATGATGAAAAATGTCAAAATTGCAAAAATCACGTCAATCATCGGCACGATGTTGATCTGTAGGGGAAGTTCTGGTTCATCTGGTAGACGCATAAGTTTTTTCTCCTCGTTCATAACGACGACGGTAAAGTAATTCTAGCTGTCCCCCATACTCCTGAATTAGTGCAATTTGCCGTTGGTACAATCCCCGGAAGGTATTGGCAAACATGAGTATGAATATAGCAACAATCAATCCTGATGCAGTTGATACCAAAGCTTCACTAATCCCAGATGTAACACCAGTTGTTTTACTACCTCCCACATCACCAAGGTTTAGGGAGGCAAAGGAAGCTATCAATCCTAATACTGTACCAAGAAGACCTAACAGTGGTGCCAGACTAATAATTGTCTCGAAAATGTTTTGGAAACGTTTGAGTACAGGTATCTCAGCTTGCGATTCGCTTTCTAACGCCAAACGAAATTCCTCTGGATTTGGTTCTTCTAATTCTAAAGCCGCCAGAAAAATCCGAGCCAGTGGCAAATCTGCGTTTTTCTGAAGTTTATCCATTGCACCGACAATATTATCGAGACGGTAGAGATTCAAAACATCTCGCACTACCCGGTTTTGACGCTGATTGATTCTTACCCAAAACCTGATCCGCTCAATGATCAGTGCCACACCTAATACTGAAAACGCCAACAGGGGCCACATGACGATACCGCCTGCTGCAAACAAATTTTGAATTCCCATGTAGTGCCTCTATAACGTCATCCACAATACAAAATCAGACTACCAGAATCTAGAGAAAACTGAAACTTATTCTCAATAAAATATAAAATATAATGATAATTTTTTCAAATGTAACGTTCATGATTTTTATTTACTCATTCGTTTGTTTTACATAAATTAATTTAATTTAATTGCAACAAAAGTTAATTTTGTCCAAAAAGCATGATATTGGTGGTTTAAAAAGATGTTTTTGCTAGTGCCGGGTTCTGTAGGCGATCGCAAATAATTTTAATTGTTTACTTGATATTTGTAACCTTGCATTCTAAGATAGCTAGATTAGTGAGAATAGGTAGCAATAGCTATGAGCTTTTCCGGCACTACTGTCGAGCAACGTTCCAAAGAAGTTGAGGCTCTCAAGTCTTTTCTGACTTACAGTCTAATAGGTTCACTGGCGCTGCATATCGGCGTACTGTCCTCAGGCATAAGTAATTATTTGACGAGAGTACCCACAGGAGAAGAACCTATAGATGTGGCGATCGTGGATTCTCCGACTGCCGAACCAGAAAAACCACTTGAAAAAATTCCAGAAGAACCGAAAAAATCACCAGAAGTTGTTCAAAAACAGTCTATAGAAACTTTACCAGTACAAAAACCAGTACAAGAATTTATTGAAAGACCAAAAATTGAGCCAGTTCAACAACCAAAACAAACTACTCAAACTCAGCCAGTTCAACAACCAAAACAAATTACTCAAAACCCACAACCAACAAATACAGAAATTGCTCCCAAACCATTCGTCCCTGTGACAACTGTTGCTCCTCATGGTGGTGGCGGTGGTGGCGGTGGTGGCTCTGGGGTTGGTTTAGGCTCAGGTAGTGGTATTGCTGTAGGTACAAGCAGTGGTACTGGCACTGGTGGAGGAACTGGGACTGGCAGTGGCGGTGGCGTTGGCAGTGGGACTGGGACTGGCAGTGGTAGTGGCGTTGGCAGTGGTACTGGGGCTGGCACTGGTAGTGGCGTTGGCAGTGGTACTGGGGCTGGCACTGGTAGTGGCATCGGTAGTGGTACTGGGACTGGCACTGGCAATGGAGTAGGAAACCGTCCGACAGTCGCAACAGCACCAATAGCGCCAACACCGCCGAAAATTAACAGTTCAGGTAATGGTAATGGTCGTGCAGCTTGCCGTGAATGTAATGCCAAGTATCCAGAAGCAGCAAGACGGCGAGGAGTGGAAGGCAGAGTAGAAGTAGCTGTAGACACTGATGCACAAGGCAATGTTACCAATGTGCGGATTGCTCGCTCCAGTGGAAACCGCGACTTGGATGAAGAAACCGCAAGACAAGCGCGTGAGTGGAAATTAAAACCCGCAGAAGGTGGTAGACAAGGGGTATCGATAGCCACTGAATATGCTATCAAAGGTTCACGGCGATCGCGCCAGGTTCAAGAACGGCAAGCACGAAGAGAAGCAGAAGAGAGAACTCGGCAGACAGCTACTGCCAACTCCACACAGGAAACTCCAAAACGCAGGCGCAGAGAGTTGACACCTTCATCTAATAATCAAGCTAGAGCTACAAGACCAGCAATATCTGGATTTAGTCGGCGACTGGAACCTCAAAGAGCAGAAAGTCCTGCTAGCTCATCATCTCAAGTTCGCACAACTCGCACTCAAGGAACAGCAAGAGAGTCCTTACGCCGCATCCGACCAGAGCAAACGACTACCGATTCATCACAAAAGCCACAAGCAATCACAAATCGGCGGCGGCGAAGAGATAACAATGGCCAGAATAAATTGCGGGACTCTTTGCGCCGTTTACGCCAACAACCTCAATCACAACCTGCGGCTCCCAGTCAGCAGTAGTCTGTCAAGTTGAAATTGATGCTTTCGTAGTAGGTGCTTGAGTGCTTAACACAAAGACTAATGTTCTGACTACGAACTTATTGACCCACTAAAGTTAACTTGACATACTATTAATAGAGGGATCAAACTTATTGGAATCATACTTTGATTAATGATGATCGCCGCCTCCTTGTTTTTAGGAGGCGGTTGTTCTTTAGACAGGAATGGCTTCATCAAGCATTACCCCTCTAGCATGAGGAAGAGGCGTTAGGAGTGCGGTAATTTGATGATGGGGAATTAGATACAGTGGCGATCGCGCCCTTTGCCAATCAATAGAAGTGGAAGTAAATAATCTTGCACTTTCCCTACCCATTTCTTTGATAAGGGCAATGTAAATCGCCTGCGCCTAAAGAATGGTTGTAGTGTTTGCTCATCAACTATATGCTGAGAAAATAGTCAATAGCTCATTTTCAAGTTGCTCATCTGCACTTTATGTTAGGCGTCAAATTCACTGATTTGAATAAAACTTCTACATAAACACACACTGATGCCGTTTGATTTGCTTGAATAGCTATATTGATAGGACATTGATACGACGGCAATTCACAATTCCTGATTATGGCAAGTAAATTCATTGATGTTAGGGAATATACTGTTAGGGCGCACAAAAGACAGATTCATACTCGTGTTTTCCAGTTTGTCTGTAAAGAGTGTAACGATCTGACAAAGCGCGAGACTTTTGGCCCTCGACCTTTATATTGTGAAAGATGTCGCCCTCCCCAACCGCCGAAGAAATCCCAGCCAGCATCTCACAAAGCAAAACCTAGAGCAATGTCTTATAAAAGTGACATCAATTTAAATTGATTAAAGCCTTATGACTCAAAATGGACAATTAGAACCACCTCCGGGCACTTTTCTCTCACCACTGTTGGAATTACGAGACTATTATGCTCGCCTCACAGAAGAGTATGAACGTCTTTTTGTACAGGCGCGATCGCAGCTTGACCATGTAGAAGCATTGTTGTCTAACTGGTCTTTTTCTGATGCCAACAAGCAAATATCAAGATTAACTGCGGCTGATGAAACCTCAAATCTTTCCCCAGAAGCTTCTCTGCGGTTTTTATCACCCCTTGATGACATCAACGAAATCAACTTAGTGGAGTCTGTACAGTCACAACGAAAAGACTCAGATCAGATTGAGATTAATAATTCTTTTTCTGCTGTTGATACAAAAGAGAATCAATCTCCAACTACATCAACAGATTCAAAAATCGCCCTAGAGAACAACGATAGTTCAACAAAGGTGGGAGAAATCCCCTTGCTACCTCAATATCAGCACGCTATCTCGCGAATGGAAGCCATAAAACAGCTATTGCAAGAGCAGATAGGCACTGTTTGTCATATAGATTTTATCGTGCGATCGCTTTATGGAGAGTTAGATTCCAATCTATTCAAAGTAGTTAAAGGTAGAGTGCAATCTTCCCTCACCCAAGGCAGAGAAAGAAATTACTGGGTAACTATTCCCGATGAGCCAGGTTGTTATACCCTGGATTTAAGTTTGGTAGCCCCAAGTAATCGCAATGGTGCTTCTAGGAGTATCAAAAACAAAAATAAGAAGCCTTTCGTACCCCCGACAAAAACAGTACCAATGCTCAAAGCCTTTGAGGGTCAATTCTTAATTGATGCCCTCACCTCTCTGTTGGAAGAAAATCCAGGTAAAGTTTTCAGTGTTGCTGAAGTCATTGCCGGAATTTATGGAGAACTAGATTCTCAGCAACTTAGAGAAATCAAAAATAAGGTGCTGAATGAACTATCTAGAGGCTATCGGACAGGCAGATTTTCTAGGGTTCCTAATCAAATCGGCTTCTATACTTGGGACTCCAATCTGATATTGAAGGGGAATTCTCGTTAAATTGGGCATTGGGTATGGGGTATTGGGCATTGTTATACTGCTCCTCTGCTCCCCTGCCCCTCTGCCCCTCTGCTTCTTCCCTACTCCCTATCCCAAAAACAGCTTGTATGCGGGATTCTTGTTTTCATCCCAATAGCGATAGCCCAAGTTATTGACAAAAGCTTGCCACTCTTCCATCTCGTGGGGAGGAACCTGGATACCAACAACGATCCGTCCGTAGTCTGAGCCGTTGTTGCGGTAGTGAAAAAGACTAATATTCCAGTTGGGACTCATGGAAGTCACAAACTTCATCAATGCACCGGGACGTTCGGGAAACTCAAAACGGTAGAGCAATTCATTGTGAGCCAGAGGAGAGTGTCCACCCACCATGTGCCGCAGATGTAGTTTAGTTAGTTCGTCGTCCGTTAAATCAAGGGTTTCAAATCCATGAGCTTCAAAGGTTTCTACCATCTTGACAGCATCGGCACGATTTTGAATTTGCACTCCTACAAAAATATGGGCTGTTTTTTCATCGGCAATGCGATAATTAAATTCAGTAAGATTACGGTTGCCAATACATTCACAAAACTGGCGAATACTTCCCCGTTCCTCAGGAATTGTGACTGCAAAGATCGCTTCGCGGCGTTCGCCCAACTCTGCACGTTCTGCTACAAAGCGGAGGCGATCAAAATTCATGTTTGCACCGCAGGCGACAGCAATTAAGGTTTGTCCCTCGATTTGTTCTCGCTCTGCGTAAGCTTTGGCAGCTGCGATCGCCAACGCACCGGCTGGTTCTAAAATAGATCGCGTATCCTCAAACACGTCTTTAATCGCAGCGCAAGTATCATCTGTATCCACCAAAATAATTTCATCTACATACTGCTGACATAAACGGAAGGTTTCTTCACCTACTTCCCGCACCGCCACACCATCAGCAAATAACCCCACTTGGGACAAGCGCACCCGATGTCCAGCTTTGAGCGATTGAGACATTGCATCAGCATCTACTGGTTCAACGCCAATAATCTTGATTTCGGGACGCAACCGCTTTACATAAGCCCCAATCCCAGAAATTAATCCGCCTCCTCCAATTGCCACAAAAATCGCATGGATGGGTTGCTGATATTGCCGTAAAATTTCCATCCCGATTGTTCCTTGTCCAGCAATGACATGAGGATCATCAAAAGGATGAATAAAGGTCAATCCTTTTTCTACTTCTAATTCACGCGCATAGCTATAAGCATCATCATAAGTGTTTCCATGTAACACCACTGCTCCGCCCCTCATTCTCACCGCATCCACCTTAACTTGGGGTGTAGTTACTGGCATGACGATAATCGCTTTGGTTCCCAAACGATTTGCTGCAAGGGCCACACCTTGAGCATGGTTCCCCGCAGACGCTGCAATTACACCCTGTGCCAATATATCTGGTGGTAGTTGCACCATTTTGTTATAAGCACCTCGTAGTTTAAAGGAAAATACTGACTGCATATCCTCACGTTTCAGCAGGAGTTGATTATTCAGCCGTGCAGACAAATTTGGAGCATACTCAAGTGGTGTTTCTTGGGCAACATCGTAGACACGGGCAGTCAGAATTTGGATGAGGTAGTCGCAAAACATGGGCGTCAAGGTGTTAGCAAATGCTGGATGGAGATTAATTTTACGTTACAAGCGATCGCACTGATTTTATTTAATTGCACTCTCTGGAAATTTTGAGTGAATAAAATTTCAAAATTATTAATACTGTTTGAAGAGAAATAAGTTCAGTGATGGAAATTTGGTGACTTTAAAATTTTATGCGATCGCGCCTACAGCAGATTTCAAGGAAAGTAAGGTACACAAGCTTACGTCTGTTACCCAGGTAGAAAGCGTCTTTTACTCCTGTTAGCGCAACCCATTCTGAATTCTGAATTCTGAATTCTGCTGTAGGTTGATTTTAAACCAGTTTCTCCAACTGTCCGAGTATTTAAATCAACACAGAAGTATAGTGTTGCTTATGAACATAACTTTTCAATTTATGTTAAAGTGTGCTTGGAAGATTAAATTCGGCTGTGTAGTTTGTTCTTATATATACTTGTACTACAGACATCTCCGGATCTAAATCTCTACAGCCCCTGATTCTGGAGACATTCTATGTCAATTTACGTCGGTAATCTATCTTACGAGGTTAAAGAAGATGACCTCCGGCAAGTCTTTGCAGAATACGGAACTGTAAAAAATGTTCAATTGCCTATCGACCGAGAAACAGGACGGATGAGAGGTTTTGGCTTTGTAGAATTGGAATCAGACGCACAAGAACAAGCGGCAATTGATGCCCTTGATAATGCTGAATGGATGGGTCGAAGCTTAAAAGTTAATAAAGCCAAGCCCAAGACAAATGGAGGTTCCTCTGGTGGTAGACGAGGAAATTATGGTGGTGGTGGCCGCTATTAAGGTCTAAAACAAATAATTTAACTTAACTCTAAGGTCTTGAGGGCAGACAAGGTGTCTGCCTTTTTTGTGTTTCGGTTGACCGAAAAAAGGCAGAGTAGAGGAAGTTTTAGCAAATAATTCTTATGAAGCCATGCTAACGCATAGCTTATCGCAGGTATCGTTTTTGTAATCCGGTGTAGCAACCATGAACCCAGAAGCTAAACATATTGTTAACGAACTAAGGCATAATATCATGTCCGCTTGATTGCTTATTAAACCCGAAAAACCCCACTCCGCCAAAGCTGTGCTTTGTCTCCCCTCCCCGCAAGCGGGGTTGGGTTTTTTTCTGGCGTTGCTGAATTGAAGTATGAATCTAGATGTAGAGACGTAGCAGTGCTACTTCTCTACAAGGATTTTGGTATTATGCAAAATCGTTTTCATACATGGAATCAGCAACGCCTTTTTTCTTATGGTTAATTTGGCGGACATGATATCAGAAGTAAAATAGGCTTTGAGATTTATAGCGATTTTCGGCCCTTGTGGGCTACAAGAACCCCACTTCAAACCCCTCCCCGCAAGCGAGGAGAGGATTATGATTTACCCTATATAATTAGGAAACTAACTATAAGCTTATTTAAGAGCTGCTAAAGTTCGGTGTCCAATTATTCCATCTGCTCTTAATCCTTTAGACTTCTGAAATTTGATCACTGCTGCACGAGTTTTGTTATCAAAGACACCATTCACACTTGCTGTATAGAATCCTTGCTGTTTTAAAGAATTCTGAACAGTTTTCACTGTCTCTCCCCTGCTACCTACTGTAAGTACATTACCGGTACTACGCTTTGCTACATTATTGGACTTGCGTTTGGCATTAAGCTTTGGTACAGCATTAGTTTTTTTAGTACTTTGTGCGACGTAGGTAGTAGTAGCCGTATTTTGGCTTTTATTATTAGTTAAAGAGTAAGCAGGCACAGCAGTAGCTAGAGTCAAAGCAGGGAGCAAAGCAAGTACTTTCCAATTCATCTTCTTGTTCCTTTCAAATATATGAAATTTTGCAATTTTGATTTGAAGAGTCATCTCCATAAGCGCTTGTGCCTTAAGTGATTCTCTTCGTTAGACTCTGGTGTGTAGGTTTAGTATGAGACTATTTCCCAAGTCATAGCTATAGCATCACACATCGTATTGACAAAGCTATTGCAAAAATATGACAAAAGCATGACTAAATTTATTCAAATTGATATCGCACGAGGTCGCAGTCCAACCATCTCTGCGTTTGTAACTTTTGTAACCTATACCAATTCTGGCTTAGATACAATTCGCAGTAGCTAACCACTCATTGAGGAATCTACCAACTACTAACAGACCCTTGAGCAACTATCTATGTGGCTTAGAGTGTAAACATGCAGATAGAAGCGCAAACCAACCGCGTTCCATGCCAACGATAAAGCGCGATCGCAGAGCCTGCTCCTTCCAGATAAACATAGATAGAGGTTTGATAATTAGTTTGCAAATCTCTAATTCTGGGATATCTGCACGAAGCCATTCAGTATCGAACTTACGCTTTCTTGGCTCACAGTCTTTAACATTCCTAGCATGAAACGTTGCTTTTTGAAATTAATTGGTTTCATGAATGATTTTCGTGCTTCTCCAATCAATTTCCCCATCGCCAGTTGAATTTCTGACTATTTTTTCTTTCCCCGTAGTAACAAAAGAGGGATCAATGTAAAATCGCCCTTCTGTAATCAGCAGATCGGTGATTTGCGATCCAGACTGATTGGAAGTAGCTGAATTGCGTAGGCTTTGCCCGCCGTAGGCATCGCTTGCCGGCAAATAAATTTCCGTTATGATTGGCGATCGCTCGAATTTCGCGCGTTGCCGCATCCCAACGAGCAGGCAAAGCAGCCACCAACTGTTCTAAACTGCGAGCGCGATCGCGCCGATGTAGGGCATCTAAATCAACGGCGATTATCCCCTCCACGCCTTGTGGGGTGGCGATCGCTTCCGCAGCAGTCACAGCTTGTCCGAACTGTCGCTTTTCAAAGACTTGGTGACAGAGGTAATACCGAGTGGTCGCGTTTTTAGCAGACTCAGGCGATCGGCTCCCAGGAGTCCGGCTAGCCCGATGCCACTGCGATAGGTGGCTGTGACAATCGTGCCAATGCTAGCGATCGCACTCGGATGGCGAGGCGGTGGTTCTAAGGTTTGTGGCTGCCAAAAAATCAGCCTATAGCCGTTTGCCGAATTTGCTTCAACCGGCATTGGTGATTGCGGTATGAATTAACTAAACACAGGGATAGAACGATACTTCAAGTCGAAAGGGGAAAATGTTGTGATCGCTCCACCACTCCCTACAAAGGCATCTGAAGCAGAATTAACTCGATGACACTGTTAGTCGCTCTTTGATTTTAGTTTTTGGTGATGGATTTAATAGAGCGATCGCAGGTTGTTCTTCTTTTTTGTACACCGAGCTTAATAGGATATCTAGCACATCAGCTTTCCGGGCAAGTTCGATGGCACGATGGGTAATGATATCGCCTGGAATTAAAATTACGCTATCATCCTTGTTTAAAATGATTCGATTCACGGTACGTCCTAAAGCATCTTTGATGCGGTGTTCTTCTAATGTTTGAATTGCTTGCTGGCGTACCTGTTCAAATCTTTTTTGGAGGATTGCCACGAAGCTAGTTACATTCTCTTGTACGCGAACAACGCTATCAAACACCAATTCGCTTGTATCCGCAAGTGTGCGATTGGCACTAGAACCAACTGCGTCAATGAACGTCAAGCCAACGGCATTGAGTAGCGCCCGTTCTTGCTTGTAACTGCGGCTGCGCTCAATTACTTGTTGGGTAACAATTTGTCCTGGTGCAGCTACAACCAATCCGTCATTAGTGCGAACTAACTGATGCACTCGTCGTCCCAAAGCTTGTTCTACTAAATAACTAGCAACAATATTGCTGGTTGAGTTACTCAATTCGGCTGTTAAGCTGCCTTTTGTTGCTTGGAACAGTTGGTTAAGTATTCCCTGATGCTCGGCTCGTTCGGCAATCTCCAATGTAATTAGCTCTCCTTGAGCAATTAGCAATGTTCCATTCGGGGAAATTACGTCGTAATCAACCACTCTATCAATTACCAATGCCTTTTGTTCTTCTGGATTGATAATTGCATTCATTAATTTGGTGGCAGTGTTACGAGTTGTCAATCGCAACTTTTCATCAGCGATCGCAGTTGTTTGTTTTACAGTTTCCTGGAATTGATTGCTAGTTGTGTCTACAGTTTGCTGAATTTTGCGATTTAACTCGGCTGCAACATCACCTCCAGTTGCTTGATAAAGTCGATCGAGTACACCCAGACGTTCGGCCTCATCTGCAATCGATCTGGTAACTGTTTGTCCCCGCATCGCCAACATGCTGCCATCTGGAGCAAATACATCTCTATCTGCAATTTGACCAACCACAAAAGCTTTTTGCGCTGTTGAATCAATAATCGCGTTTGTCATTGATGTTGTTGCTGCTTGATTGACTTCTTGCAATTGTCTGCTAACAGCTTCAGTTGTTTCTTGCAACTTTTCTGTAGCAATCTCGCCTACTTTCTGAAGTTTTTGATTAGCTGCTGCTGTGGTGTCTTGTATTGTATTGCTAGCTGTTTGAATGGCTCCTTTGAAACCACCCACTTGTTCTTGCATGAGTTCAGCAGTTTCAACGGGTACAAATGCAAAATTCTCTCCGATTTTGAGCGTGTTAGTAGCAGGAACAAAGCATCGTCCAGAATAAGCATCAGCAAACAAACCGCCAGATACTTCGTATCCTTCAACGACTCCTGTCTGTTCGTCAAAATAAAGGTCAATCATTGTTCCCAAATCCCGTCCGTTTACAGTCAAGATTCGGGTTCCTTTGAGCACATTGTTGCGTTTTACAACAGCTCTAATTTCTGGCGCTTTCTTAATTTTGACAACTGCTGCTTTTGAAGGTACAATTACAGCGTTTAAACCGATGGCTTGCACTTGAGCAAATGGAATCACGCGGGCACTACGAAACAAGCCGCCATCATCCACAAGCAGTCCCAGAAGTCGATCGCTCTGTTGGTCAAAAATCAAGTCTTGAATCCGCTCAATTCGCTCTCCGGTATCGTAAGCAACAACAATTTTTCCGATTAAATCAGTTCCTCGACGCATATCTTTGATTCCTTTGGTAGTGCTGAGTTCCTAAAATTTGTTCGCAGGTAAATCACGCCACTTGCTTTGAAACAGGGAACCCGTCCTACGCAATGGCTTTTCCTCACAGTTTTTCGATGATTGAAAAATCAATTATGAATACTTATTACTCAGCACTATTTTAGATAAGCGAGTTGTTGGATAATTAGAAGATAAACTGCTTGTGTTCAGCTTTATTTTTACTTGTTGAACCAGATTCTCTAAATTGAAGACACCTTGATATTCAAGTACTCCAGCTGCGGCGATCGCAACAACAATCGCAGAAAGCATATACAAACCAGCAGGCGATCGTCGCTGTCCTATCAATCTTGGCATTATTTTGTTCCTTATTATCTTATCGATTAAAAACAGAGTAACTATGACTAATTCATAGCTCTATCGAAGCTAGAAAATACTTTTCTTTTCAAAATTAAATTTGAATTAGTTAAGACCACAGAATAAAAAAGCAATCCTCTAGATATTGTATTTATTTATGAGGATTGCTATTTGAATCAAATTCATCGTCAAAATTAGTAAACAAATTAGTACGCTTGCGATTGCACTAACAGTCTACAAGTTAGCCACAAATCCTGCGGTACAGTTTGAAAAACGATGAAAAGTCTGAATTTATTACTAATTCTGAATTCTGAATTTTGGATTTTTGAGACAGCAAGCTTGATTAGTCAATGAGTTTTTTCACTTCATCTTTGGTGTTTTCAACTGACTGGCTAACATTAGCCTCAGCTTGTTTTAGCTTGCCTTCGGCTTCTAGCTCTGGATTGTCAGTTACTTGACCTGTAATTTCTTTAGCTTTACCTTCAATGTTTTTGGCAGTTGCTTTGATTTTATCTTCTAAGCTCATGAAATTCTCCTTCGATAATCAGGTTCAAAAGTTTGTAAAAAATCAAGACTTTGGATTCTTACTACTCTTTCTTACGAAAGATATAAGTATGATTCGTAAGAATTATTGACATGCAAACATATCAATTTTATAGCTTGATTGTGCTTTTTTTAGAAAGCTTGTAGCTTTCATTATTTAGTATACATAAAAATTTAAGAATTTACATACAGCTACTAAAAATGCACGAGTCTATTAGTTTATCTGTATTGTAAAAACTTTGTAAAAACCTTTAAATATTTAACTTTTTAATATAGATGCGTGACCTGTTTCTAGCAATTTTGTGACCTGTTTTTAGCAGCAGATGTAAAATCCTGAAACCTTGATGAATAAAAGGTTCGACATCATAGTTTTACTAATTTTTAGACCTTACATCTTGCTGGTTGTAAATAGTATTGATTAATTATATTTATAGGTTTGACAATTAAAAATTTATGAAATCATCATGTTTTAGGTTAAAATTAAAGATTGTCTCCTGTGCTTTATACAAAAATTATTTAGAATAAAGTTTGCATGTCAAAAATCTGCACATAGCAAAGATCAAAAATTACTTTTAGTAAATGGATAAAAATAACAATCAATATGGAACGCTTATCTGACGCATTACGAAATCGGATAAAGGTTACAGTAAAACAAACAAGAGAAGCGATCGCAGATTCCTTAGTTAACTTAGAACAAAAAAGTAAAGTCAGTTTAATTGACGTAGAAAAGCAGGTTAAAACACAGCTTTTTGAAACAAAAAATCAAGTTAAAACTCAAATTGCTGAGGTTCAACAGCAGGTTGAAACACATCTGGTCACTTGGAACAATTTTCGTCACATTGAGAGTATCCAGTCGGAGCGCTTTGCGATTTTCTTGCTGAAAGTACTACTTAAAGAGCAGAAATCTCCAGCCAAGAAACTAAGGTTCAAAGCAGGTTCTTTATTTCCTAATGGCTGGACAACATTAGCAGCATTGACGTTGGTACTGCGAGGTGTGGCAGAAGTTTTGTCACAAAAATCAGATTTATCCTGGAAAATTAAGTCTGATGCGATTTTGAGTTACGAAAAACCTGTTAATAAAGGACGTAGTGGCAAAATCGAGTATTATATCAGCAATGAAAATTTTTCTACACAAAAGCAAGCATTAACAACAGATGCTGCTCTTACCACCATTGAGGAATTTGATCCAAGAGCAGGTGCTATTCATCTAATTTACTGTGCTAAAGCGATTCAGCTTCACCAACCTTGGAATCAAGCTTTTGTGATTGATGATAAACAGTTAGTTGAATATACAGGTTTATCAAAGCGCCGTGATTTGAGCAAATCACAAAAATTAGAGATTCTAGATAGTTTGGTAAGACAACCTGCTCAAGTGTTGGCAGAAATTACTTGGTTCAATACAGAGAAAATTCCGGCGTTTACAACAACAGATTGGCAAATTTGGAACGTTTCTGTGGAACACAAATTTGCTGAAGCAGAGAATAGCCATTGCAAACCGATTGGTTTAACTGTTACCGTCAAACCCGGCGAGTGGGCAAGATACTTTTTGAACAAATCAGAATATTATTACCATACAGGCGTCATCACCAAGAAAACCGTACAAACGCTTTTTAGTATTGGCAAGCATAATGTCGGTGCTGCGAGAATCCTGATTTGGCTGACTTTTCAGATTGGGCCCGGATTACAAAACCGCTTGATTGGCAAAACGCTGTTAGAAATTGCCTATGGAGAAAAGCGAGTTACAGCAGCAGCAAGCGATCGCCAACTGCGTCGTTGTTTAGCTGACGACTTTGAAACTGATATGAATGTTGTTAAAAAAGCTGGATGGCAAATAGAACTTGAAATTGGGCCAGATTGGTTGGAAAACAAGCAAGGCAAACGTCCGACTGGATTTTGGCAAGAACTTTTAATGTCACGCTGGCGGTTAAATTTACCGTTAGAAGCACAACAAAGGTTAAACAACCCGCAAAGCCAAAACAGAATTAACCGCCAAACCAAAAATCAGCGTCAACTGCGATCGCCATCAGGTGAGATTATTCGCAAAGCCAGAAAAGCTAAAGGCTGGTCGAGGGCGTTTTTTGCCTCAACGATGGGAAAAAGCATTTCTTGGGTTGACGCTGTAGAAACCAATCACCGCCAAGTCTGTGCCAAAGATTTACCCATGCTAATAGAACGTCTCGGTCTTCACCCTATGGATTGGTAAATAGAGGTCATGTGTATGTACTCTTACCTCGCTAAAATCGTGATTAAAGCGAGATTCCATGAAAGTGCAAGTATTGCGATCAAGCGGTTGTCCAGGCGATCGCAACACTTCATGCACAATCGGTGGCACTTCTGTAACCTCAGATTGATCGTTTGCCCGTCGCTGAAGCAGTTTTTTCCCCTGACATTGGCTACACTGACCCGTCAAGCTTGCCGATTTGCCGCAGTCGCATTTGCGCTGCAAAATTTCCGAACGATCAACATTCAATGAAGGCTTTGTTTCTGTTTTGGCAAGAGTTTTGGCTGTCATTTGCTGAACCTCCGTAGATTGATTGAGCAATTTGAACGCCGATCGCATCGGGTTTCATGGCAGGCGCGATCTCGATTGTACCGCCATTAAATTGAGGCACTGCACCCCCTTGAGCAAGCGATCGCGGCACACCTTGTTCGCTAAACAATCGGCTGAGTTCTTGCTGTAAAGCGGCGCTGATCAGGTGGCGATCGCTTCAAAAGTCTACAAAGTAGAGAAAATGATTACTCAAGTTGACTAACAAGACCAAGAAATTATCAGTCCAATAGTCAACAAAGTTAAGAATTCTGTTTCTCAAATAGATTTAGAAACAGTGAACGCAATACGGTTCGGTCTAGCATTTTCACAATCGAGTGTGGTCTGAAGAAAGGGGAACAGATAAAGGGTAAAAGATATATTCAAAAATTTTCCCCTTTTCCCTTTCCCCTTTAACCGAAACGTATTGACAGTGAACGCAGATTTAGCCTATTGCCTATTGCCTATTGCCTATTGCCTATTGCCTATTGCCTATTCCCTCTTTGATAATCGTTCAACCATCTGTATTAAAGCTAACTGCATTTCTGGCGTAAATTCCAATGTGCCAGAACGCACATGTAAATCTAACTGAGGGAAGGGGATTTCAATTTGTCTTTGCTGTAATGCTTCGTACATATTGTAGTATAAATCACTTTTGAGCAAGAATTGTTTATTTGGTTCCGCAGTCCATACTAATAACTCAAAATTTAAGCTGTTGTTGCCAAACTCTTTAAACAGTACTAGAGGAGAAGGAGCTTGTAATACATTGGGATGCTTAGAGGCAGCCTCTAACAGAGCCGCTTGCACAGTTTTGGGATCTGAACTAAAAGCAACGCCAACAGGGAGATGAAGGCGAGAAATCGGGTTGCGATGGCTCCAGTTGATTACTTCTTTTTCCAAAAAGCGAGAGTTGGGTACAATGATTGAAACGTGGTCAAGAGTACGAATCTCGGTACTTCTTGCACCTATTCGCTCGACAGTACCTGTATATTCCCCAACTTCCACAAAATCTCCAACCTGAATCGGACGCTCAAATACTAGTACTAAACCACTGCCAAAATTCTTAGCAATATCCTGTAAACCAAAGCCAATTCCAACGCTTAAAGCACTTGCTAAGATTGTCAAAGAGCTAATGTCAAGCCCCCAGATTTGTAGCAGTACCAGTGTGCCAATAAAAATTACACCATATTTGAAAAGTATTGTAATCGCTTCTTGAGCGCCGCGATTGATTCCTGTAAAAGATAGAATTCGAGAACGGAAAAAATTGGTTAAAGTTCCAGCAAAGATAACTAAGCCAAACAACAAACCAACCAAAATTATTAATTCACTAAGAGAGTAAGGATTTTTGCCTAACGTCAGAATAGGTGATGTAAAACTGGTGATTAGGATATTTGAAATTTGGTAGCTCCATTGACGAGTGAAAGGAAAGAGATTAGTGATATAAAGAATCGCACTTATCCAAAGTCCGATCCGCATACTCGCCAACACTAATTTGAAAAATAATTCTAATACTTTTATTGGTTCTGAATTTGGTATCGCATTGCTAGTAGTAGTTAAGCGAAGTGAAGCTACTCGAAAAAAGTGATGTTTAATCCATCCCAATAGCCAACTGAATACGGCAGTTATGAGTAAAATTACTACTGCTATAAGTGTTGTTTGTTGGAGATAGGTTTTAGTTCGCTCTAACTGAGCTTGCTGTAACGCATCTTCAATTTGCTGCCCCCAAATCTTTGCCTGTTCATCAACTGTGCTACCTGGAACAGTATCTTGTTCTGTAACTGTTAACAGATAGCGATCGTTTAGCAAAATAGTAGGTAGCTGATTGCGTTTTTCAATTTTAACTTGAATAGATTTAGAAGTTTGAATCGCATTTTTTAGTTGTGAGTTGATTATATTTGTCCGTTCTTGAGCGCTATACCGACCAGAATCGCTAATCTGAAAAATTTGTTCACCATCCAAAATAACCGGAGCTTTAGTTAATGCTTGAGCAACGATAGGAGTTAAGCAGAGGAACAAAATAAAAATTAGTACTGGAATAAGAATATTGAAATATTTGGATGGCAGTCGCATACGATGAGAATAAAACATGAAGATTGTGAACTACCTACACTGACGCTTCGCGTACAGTGTAGGCTTCCTGTCCAACAGAGAGCGTAGTAGTAGATTTCTTGCGTCCTCTATTACTGCGACTTACATCTGGGCGACAGGCTTTATCCCCCGTTCCAGAGGTCAAAATCCGTAGACCTTCATCTCGAAGGTTAATACTGGCGTTAATATCCCTATCATGCTTAGTTTTGCAATGCTCACAAGTCCAGGTTCTTACATCTAGTGGTAAGCTACTGACTTGATTCAAGCATACATGGCAGGTTTTTGAACTAGGGAAAAATCTATCTAGTTCTTGGTAAATCTTCCCTGATATCTCTGCCTTGTATTTAAGCATTGTACAAAACATCCCCCAGCCAACCTGTTGAATAGATTTGGCTAGGCAGTGATTTTGCATCATGCCTTTAATATTAAGATTTTCAACCACAATCACTTGGTTTTCGTTAACTATCCTACGCGATAGCTTATGCAGAAAATCTTCACGGCAATTAGTAATTTTTCTGTGAATACTAGCAACTTTATTTCTAGATTTAATGCGGTTATTAGAACCTTTTTTCTTCCTAGATAATTGTTGCTGTTTCAGCTTCAGATTTTTTTCGTATTTGTTGAGTATTCTAGGATTGTCAAATTTAGACCCATCACTAGTAACAGCGAAGTGAGTTAATCCCAAATCAATACCTATTGCTTTACCATCTGTAGAGCAATAAGGTTTATCTTTACCATCATCAAAGAGAATGGCGGCGAAGTATTGGTTAGAACAGTTTTTAGATATAGTTACAGTCTTAACTTTTCCTTCAATAGGTCTATGAATTATTGCTGACACATCCCCTATTTTTGGGAAAGTTAAGTACTTGTCAGCAATCCTAACATTTTGAGGATACTGTATTGACTGCTTATTATGCTTTGACTTGAAGTTTGGATATTTTGCTCTTTTTTCAAAGAAGTTATTAAAAGCCACTCCAAGATTTAAACAGACTTGTTGTAAGCACTGTGAGTAAGTTAAAGCCAACCAATCATGCTCTTTTTTAAGTTGCGGGATTAGCTTTTTAACTTCATATCCAGATAGCCCCTTACCTGTTTCTTTGTACGTCTGATTCATCAAGTTCAGGCAATAATTCCAAAGCCAACGACAAGAGCCAAAAGCTTGTGCTAGTGACTGCTGTTGAAGGACATCTGGATATAGTCTGACTTTGACGACTTTTAACATCTTAGAGTGAAATCAATTTACTATAAAATAATATAACACATCGCGCAGCGTCCCGAAGGGAAGGAGAAGGGTAGTCCGCCTACGCAAACTCAAAGAATTTGAAACCCACCTCCGTGGGTTTTGTCTGTATAGCCGCGAATTCCATTGGCTAGGGTAGGCTACTAATAGTGCCATCAGTCAGCAATTATACTCAGACAAAAACAGTAAAATCTGTCGGATTGTGTAAGAATTTCCTGTATCCTGGTATATCCTACCTTTTGTTTACCTTGTGATAAATATGGATATGCGACAACTCATCAAAAAATCTGACAGACCCATTCTCAACAAAACAGAAACAACCCCACCACCTACTGAACCGATTGAGATGTCTGAAAGTCAAGATATTCTAGAACCAGTAGTTGAAGATGAGCTACCACAGTATATTGAAGCATTAGAATCAGACTATATTCCTGAACGCTATCATCTCTCCCATTCCATTGCTAACTCAGGTTGGCAACCGTCAGATGTCTGGCGCGATATTCGTGTAGATGATTTCTGTGGTTAAGCAATGGGAGAGTAGTCAAGGCAGAGTATTTTTTACCAAGTTATATCATACACTTGACCAAGTAAATGAACTTTACTAAAAAGTAGAGTTCTTATTTTTAATATTCTTCCGAAAAATAAAGACCGTAGTAACTTTTTATTCATATAGAGCATGTCTTTGCAGTGCCAAAGGCAATATCTATGACGGGCTATTCGCTAGAAGCGAATAGCTCTAATCCATGCATTTCAAAATCATCGCGCTTTCTCTACAATGCCGGAAAAAGAAATACATTGCTTTTTTCGAGTGTCAAGTGCCACAAGGAATAATATGTCCTTACTTTAATTCCCTAGTTTTAACTATGGGGTAACTAAGCACTCCTAAATGATATAGAAGTCAAGAAATGGCACACGTAAATCAATAGCTAAAAGTAAATCTCCACTTATACCAATTATTTTGTCAAAAAAGTTGACATAGGTAGTCTATATGTAATATAGTATGTTACATTAAGAATGAGTTAAATTAAAAAAATTCCTAGCCAGCACGGTGAAAATAAAATTACCATTTGTAGGAAATTAGTTGAGATTACGATAAAACTTTTTTAAAATCTTCTATTTCACACAAAATAACTCGATTAACGCTGCATAACTAAATAAATATGGATTTTGACTATTTTAGAAGCAATGAAGGCAATCCGACAAATAATACCCGGCAAAGCTTGCTTGCTAGCGGTTGGCGACCATTTAACCGAGAGTTAGACTGGGAGTTTTTGTGGCAACTATTGTACAGTGACTCCCGCGAATTAAGTCAAAAGAGTTTGAATTTAGCGAGTAATGTTGCTGATATTTTAGGACGAAATAATTATGCTTGGTGGGCTAATTTATTGAGTGTTGTATCTGATAATACCCGCTATGAAATTGAAAAGTTTTGGAACTATATCACCCCAGATCCTCAATCACCAGATCATCGCTACAAAGATGTTTTGAGTACGGAAACGCCTATAGTTCAATTTGTGAGTCGTAGTAGTATTCCCATTGATTATGTTCTTAATCGATTGCAAGAAATTACTGTACTGCGAGTTTTAGGTGTGTTGGGTACTCCCGATATTATTACTCAGTATTACTCAGAAAGAGATTTTTATTTTCCTATAGATAGATTTATTAGCTGGGAACGTTTAGACGTTATTAATACTGTTTATGCTTATTGGTCAAAGTCTGACGTTTGGTTGCAAATTGACCCCTACGATCGCGGGCGACGACAATATACTTTAATGGCGAAAAATCTCGCGCCACTAATTAACAAAGCGACTTACGACTTAGCAGTGATGCTAAGTGGATATCAAAGTCGTGTAGGCAAGGTTCATAGTCAATTTAACATTCGGACATTTCCCGCAGATATCCAAAACTTTACTGATTCTGTACAGCAAGCAATTTTAAATCAAAATCAGTTAGCAGTTGTTGTACATGGGCAACCAGGTACTGGTAAAACAGTCTGGACACAGGCAGTAGCAAAGGAAATTCTTGTACCTTTAGGGTATGTAATTTTTATTTTAGATCATGATGCGATCGCTAATTTTGTCCCACCGACTTACATAGAGCGTATTTGTATAGTTATTAACGAAGCTGATAACTTAGCGCAAAATCGTGCTTCGGAAGTAGCGCAATACAATAACAAAACCGAACACATTCTGAGTTTACTGGATGGTACTTTGTATCAGAGTGTAATTGATGACTCTGGTATTCAGATGCAGCAAAGGTTAGTTGTCTTGATGACTTGTAACACTACTGAAAGATTAGATCCAGCTATGTTACGTAAGGGCAGGGTGGATTTAATATATGAGTTTACGCAACTATTTGTATGAGGAGGCAGGGGGCAGGGGGCAGGAAGAATAATACTTTTCTTGTTGAACTATTCCCCATTCCCCATTCCCCATTCCCCATCTCAATCTTGAAAATTGCTGTAAATCGATTTTCACCAGAGTCTCACCTGTTTTTGCGATACAAGCTGATGCTCTTTGCGCCAAGCTTGGGGAGGTAAACCGTGATGTTGGCGAAACTGGCGGGAAAAATGAGACACATCCTGATAACCCAATGCTTTCGCTATCTTCTCGACTGTCTGATTATTATTTTGGAGTAAAAAACAAGCTTCCGCCATCCGGCGTTTGACAATCCAGCAGTTTACAGTCTCTCCACTTGTCTCCTTTACTCGGTTAGTTAAGTAAGCAGGTGAGTAACCAACAGCAACAGCCACATCAGACAAAGTAATTCCTTCATGATAATGGGCTTCGATAAAGTCGAAAACTTCTTGCAATTGGGGAATGCAGGGAAAGATTGACTTAGAAGAAATGTTGGCTTCTTTATCAGATGCTACGGCAACACCGGAAGCGATCGCTGTAGTATCATCTGTAAATACTGGTTTTGGAGCTTTATCGAATTTTATAGAACACCAGTATTGCATAGTAGCTTGCTTTTCCAAGCGAGTTGCGATCGCTCTGAGTAATTCATCTAATGTCGAGGGTTTGGTAAGATAGTCATCTGCACCCAATTCCATAGCTTTGCGAACATCTGCTTTAGTACTACTGCCAGTCAGAAAAATAAAAGGAATAATTGCCGTAATCGGATCTTGGCGTAGCGTAGTTAAAACGTTATAACCATCCATATCGGGCATCGTGATATCGCAAATCACTAAGTCGGGTATATCCTTTTGTGCTTGTTGGATACCAACACGACCGTTTTGAGCGCCTATCATATCAAAACCTTTGGCCTCAAGACCTCTTAAATAAAGATTGCGGGTAACGGTATCATCTTCAATGACGAGAATTTTCTTTGGCGATTCATACATCATTTTCTATTACCATAACTTTTTATAGAAGCTAGTTACTAGACTCTTCGGTGAATCTCTAATCTAAATAGAGATGAAATTAATTACTTTGTTCCGAGAGTTATGATTATTAGGTTTTTAATTAACAACTATCTTCATTTCAACATTCATAACTCGGAACAGCTAAACTCTGATTTCATTAATGGCAGGATTACAGTAAACGTAGTACCCACACCAACTTCACTTTCTACAAAAACTTGACCATGATGTAAATCTACCAGGGTTTTAAGAATCGATAGTCCTAGTCCAGTACCAGGTATATGATCAATATTACTACCACGATAAAATGGCTCAAATATTCGTTGTTGATCTATTACCGAAATACCAATTCCCCTATCTTTTACCTGGAAAACTAATTTTTCATTTTGGCAAGATAGTTCAAAATTAATTGCCAGATTCGAGGGAGAATACTTAATCGCGTTATCAAGCAAATTCTTCAAAATTGGCTCTAACAATTTTTTATCTATGTATGCTGTTAAAGAGTTATCTTGACTTACAAAATTGATTGGGGTTTGGCTGACACTTATTTGCATTTGTGCAACTAAATCCTGACAAAACTGAAATAACTCAAGCGGTTTGGGTTCAAAGTTTAATTTTGCTGATTCCGCTTTAGAAAAGAACAAAATATCATCCAACATCAGGCTCAGTTGTTCAGTGGCTTTTTGAATATGATCGAGTAGTGGTTGGATTTTCTTCTGTGTATGTTTGTCTACTTCTTCCTTGAGTAAACTATTAGAAAATGAAACAATATTCAACGGAGTTCGGAACTGATGGCAAACCATAGAAAGAAAACGCGCTCTAAGTTCACTAAGTTGTTTTGCTTGTTCTAAAGCTTGGTTAAGACCTAATTCTGCATATTTGTAATCAGTAATATCGATGCCTGCAATCAGTTCGACTTGTTTTCCCCCAAAATCTAGCACTCCCTCAAGCTTGGCAACCGCACAGGCTAACCAGCGCTCTGTACCGTTTTTTGTCAGAATATTCATCTCCTGATATTCAAAGTTAGCTGCTTCATCCTGCTTACGTATCTGCCTACTTTTTTTGTTCTTAATTAGTCGGCGAAGATCAAAACCTGTTAGCAGTTCATCTTTTGTATAGCCAGTGAGTTGTTCTACCGCCGGATTTATATAGCAAAGCCGCGTGCCTTGAATCAGAAAAGTGCTGGCATCTGTCGTTTCGGCTATTGTCCGAAATCTATTTGCGTTCAGCCGTAACGCTTCTTCAGTTTGTTTCGATTCAGTAATGTCCCAAATACTCCACACTCTACCCATAATTTTGCCCTCAAGCAACTGAGGTTTAGAATAGTGTGCGAAAACTCTCCCATCTTTCAACTCCAGAATGTCGTAGCTCTCGAAATCAGATTGGCTAGACACTTCCCAAATCAACCGACTAAAAGCTTGGGGATCTTTAAGTTGGTTCTCAAAAAATTCTTTGCATCGAGGACATTTTTTAGATAATATTAGAGTTTCTGGGATCTGCCACATCTCCACAAATTTCTGATTCAAGCTCAGAATATCTCCCTCAAAGTTAACTGCAACAATACCAATAGCAGTAGATTCGAGAGTAGAACGAAGTAAAGAAAGAGATGTTTCTAGTTCTACTTCTTTTGCTTTGAGTTGAGAAAATTCCTGTTGTAAATTGTTTTTGGCATCCCTTAATTCATCAGTCCATTTCTGGACGCTCAGTTCTACTATTTCATCAGTTTTTTCACGAGCAAAGGCACAGCCAAATTCCATATCTTGGTGTTTGACATAGTTCATGGATATTTCTACCAGAAATATCCGACCTCCTTTTGTCCGATAGCGAGATTTAAAGGTAAAGGAACCCTGTGAGCTAATTTCTGACCAATTGTGTAGCGAAAAGTCTACATCTATATCATGCAGCCTCATGGAAAGTAATTCCTCACGGGAATATTCAGTCATCAGGCAAGTGGCATCGTTGACGTAAAGAAACTGTGCGTTTACTCCTAAACAGAAGGCAGCATCTGTAGCATGATTTATTAAGAAGTGAGCAAACTTCATCTCTATTTCTGGTTGTAGTGCCCATTGATTGTTTGATCTAGATAGTGTATCGCCAGAATTCATATTCCTACTTCCTCCTGGTAATCAATCAGCAATATAGCCATTATTGAGTTAATAGTCATAACTTACTAAAATCTTTGGTACACTCTTCGAGTGCTAAAAAATAAACTTAGTTAGGAAATTAAAAAATATTACTACTTCCCTTAACAAAACTTATCATACCAAAAAATGGTAAATTATCAAACCAATTTTTCGGAAAAAACTAAGTATTCAGAAATCTTTATTTCTAAAGTAAACAGCTTTTTATCGTAACGCAAAATTTAGACCAATCAAATCTAGATTAGTCAACCAAGCTTGTTAGATAAGAGCTGAAAACTCTTAATCTATAAGTAGAAAATAAATTTTAAATTTAAATTAGCCCAGCACCAGAACTAATCGTTCACTAACCTAAAATTGCAGGGTTTCGGCTGAGAAAAAGTTAAAGGATAAAAGATAAAGAATTTTATCCTTTAACTTTTCCCTCGCCAAGGAATTTAGTGAACTACTAATAGATTCTGACGACGGTTTGCCTACCTTTAACAAGTTGCTTGAATCATTTATTTGTCTTGTTGATTGAGATGTGCGTTACTCAGTGCTACTAGCGGGATGTTTTATTTGTACTGAGTAGTAAAAGTTACTCAGTACTGGGTTACTTAGTAAAAGCAACTCTCCTCATGGAGCCACTGCGGTGTAGAGGGTTTGCACCATCAGCAAGTGGCAGCCTTTTAACTCAGCGCTTTTGATGCAGTGCTGTACTTGGATAGAATCATTTGATTTTTAAGATACATGAATTTGTAGTGGTTGGCTTGACTTTAATGAACAAATTTCGTTCATCAATTTATTTTCTTAATTTATCTTAACTTATCTCTCACGTATCTAACTATATAAGAATATGCTTAGTCATCCATCGTCAGGAGTACATTCGTATTAAGCAATGCGGAAATTTTTACGTATAGTATTGTATTTTTTTGTCATGAATAAACATTATATTACTATACTAAGTATAAATTACTAGATTTATGTGATAAATAATCGGAAACGAACTAAATTAATTACGTAATGAATGTTTAGTCATCTATCCGAGGGAATATCAAAGTTAAGAAATAAAGTTAATAAATAATGTTTTTGTCGTTACAAATAATTGACTCACAGAGTTTTTGGTGGCAATATTAAAGACTACCAAATTGTTGTAGTTCTGCTGATGCTTTAATTTGGATAAAAAGTTGTGTAAGTTTTAAAGCAAAAGAATTGACAGCCATATCTAAAGATTTTCTATTGTAAATTTGGTAATGTATCGGTTTTGCAATGCCTACGGCGGACTACGCCTACGCAAAATATCAATGCTTTAGAGTAACTAGGTTAAAAATGTTACAATTACGACAAAAGCGAAAGAATTGACACCCTCATCAAAAGATTTTTCATTGCAAATTAGGTTTTCATCATAATGACGATCGCAAGTTAAGAATTTCCTCAGGCGGTTTAGTCAAGATAACGGTGCTATAAAACTTAACCATGTTAAGTTTTATAAAGATTATGAGAAACACTAGAATTCAGCTTAGTTGCTAGTTTATAGACCTTTAGATGATTTAGTTTTTCCCCACCAACTGACTTAAATACTATAGTCATCACCATAGAAACGAAAAATTTGACACCCTCGCCAAAAAATTGTTGATTGCACAACCCTCTTCGTCTCCCTTATTGTGGTTTCAAGAAGCACAACCTCAAGTGTTGTATGCTTTTGGTAAAAATTTTTTGGTACTGCGCTCACAAGCATCAATCAGCAGCCATCAACCACTTCTACTATTGACCTAGCTTGGTCATAGCTGTCGTAAACAACAGAGTTGTTTGTATTAAATATTTCTAGAGCTGTGATTGTAAACTAAAAAGCTTTTGTCTAACTTTAATGTAATTATGTGAAACCATGAGTCAAAACTATACTGGTTCAAACTCTCCTCCAATCATCACCGAGCCATACAAGGAAGTTGCAGCAAACAGATATGTAGAATCTGTATCTGACTCTCGTAAGGTAGATGAATCAGAGAATAATGGGGGAATTCAGCCTTTTTTAAACGACCAAACAACCCCAACCCTCTCAGTTGCCGATGCGATCGCTCAGATGTTGGAAAATTTAGGAGTAAACTACGCTTTTGGTGTCGCCGGTGGAGCGATGGCCAGCCTTTGGGGTGCGTTATCCAATAGCAGCATAGAGGTGTTGAACTTCCGTCATGAAGCCGGAGCAGCATTTGCAGCGACCGAAGCATACTTTGCGAATAATCGTCCGACTGTAGTTTTTACCACAGCCGGGCCGGGGATCACCAACGCCCTCACCGGATTATTTGCGGCTCGTGGTGAAGGTGCAAAGGTAATTTTGCTCTCGGCTTGCACATCAGCACCGCAGCGTGGACGTTGGGCAATTCAAGAAACCAGCACTTATACCTTGCCAAGTGGGGGAATTTTTACCCCAGGAGCGTTATTCAACTATGCAATCACTATTGAATCTGCGGCTCAACTACCGCAGATTTTTCGCAAACTTGCATTAGCTATGGCGCAACCAGGCGGGTTTGTCGCCCATTTGAGTATTCCCACCGCAGTGCAGACAAGTTTAGTTGAGGATATAGCCTTACCCCAACTAGATGTTACTCCTTTTCCGATGACTGCTTCCAAAGAAGCGATCGCAAAATCTGTAGAGTTATTATCATCTGGCCCCTTTGCTATCTGGGTTGGTTTCGGTGCGCGTGACGCAGCAGAGGAAATCATTGAACTCGCTGAAAAAACCGGAGCCGCCGTCATGTGCTCACCCCGTGGTAAAGGTATCTTCCCCGAAGATCATCCCCAATTTGTGGGCGTTACAGGTTTAGGCGGTCATGCTTCCGTCTTAACTTATATGGAAGAACAACCTCCACTCCGCACACTTGTATTAGGAACTCGCCTTGGTGAACCGACTTCTTTTTGGAGTTCGGCGCTGGTTCCAAAAGGAGGTTTTGTCCATGTAGATATTGACCCGGAAGTGCCAGGTGTAGCCTATCCCCATGTTGAAACTTTCGGGGTTCGGTCTGATATCAAAGCTTTTGTGAAAGAGTTATTGCAGCAATTACCAGATGCTTCTGATTCCACAATAGTGTTACCTCGTCCAGAACACAAAGCAATTGATCCTGCATCAGACGTAGATTATCCAGTGCGGCCAGAAGTATTGATGGCAGCAATTCAAAAGATCATTGTTGAAGATAGCGATGCCATAGTCATGGCGGAGTGTGGTAACTCCTTTACTTGGTCAACTCATCTACTCCAATTTGCCGAAGCCAATCGTTACCGAGTCAGCACCGGAGTCGGCGCAATGGGTCACGCCGTCACCGGAGTATTGGGTGCAGCGCTAGCAAGCAATAGCAAAGCTGTAGGGATTGTTGGCGATGGAGCAATGCTGATGAATAACGAAATCAGCACAGCCGTGAAATACAAAATTCCCGCAATCTGGATTGTACTTAACGATGCGCGTTACAACATGTGCCATCAAGGGATGAAAATCTTGGGGTTAAAGGGTGCAGATGCAACACTTCCACCGACAAACTTTGCCATGATTGCTCGTGGGATGGGAGCAGAAGCGATCGTCGTCGTCAGAGAGTCGGATATTGAAGCGGCATTAGAACAAGCGATCGCATCAAATGTTCCCTTTTTGATTGATGTAGTGATTGACGCCGATCGCCCAGCACCCTCTGGTGGACGTAATAAAAGTTTGGCAGCACAAGGAGTTAAATCAAGTCCCGCGAAAAATGTAGTCAAGCAGGTTTCCTTTCCAATGGTTTGATTTTAAAACCTAGCAATCCCATTCGATTGTTGTAGACATTACCTCTTCTGGCTCGAAGATTTTTTTTAACGAACCGCAAAGGACGCGCTCGCGCAGCGTCTCGAAGAGAAGGAAGAGAGTAAAACACGAGAGCATCTCTATCTTCCAAAAATTCTTTACAGTTTTTTTACCTTTGTGTTCTCTGCGCCCTTTGCGGTTCGTTTCCTCATTTTTTTATTCCAGCTAATAACTACACTCGTAAAACTGGAATTTTAAATGTTTATTTGAACACAAAAGTCTTTCTTAACTTCATCCAATCTTAATATTCGAACGGAATTTTGTGTTTATATCTTTACATTTTGTAATGTTCATTACTTTCTCTAACCAATCCCAACCAATATCGAGAGGTCAATATGTTGCTATTTGAAACTGTTAGAGAGATGGGTCACGAACAAGTTCTGTTTTGTCATGGTAAAAATCCCGAAATTAAGGCAATTATTGCCATCCATGACACAACCTTGGGCCCAGCGATGGGAGCGACAAGACTCATGCCTTATGTGAACGAAGAAGCTGCTTTAAAAGATGCACTTCGTCTAAGTCGCGGGATGACATATAAAGCTGCTTGTGCCAACATTCCGGCTGGTGGAGGTAAAGCAGTCATTATCGCTAATCCTGAAAATAAAACAGATGATCTGTTGAGAGCTTACGGACGTTTTGTTAACAGTCTCAATGGGCGTTTTATTACCGGACAAGATGTCAATATTACCCCTGATGATGTCCGAACAATCAATCAAGAAACTCAATATGTTGTAGGAGTATCAGAAAAATCTGGTGGCCCTGCTCCTATAACATCACTAGGAGTTTTTCTCGGAATTAAAGCTGCTGTTGAATCTCGTTGGCAGAGCAAAAGACTTGATGACATGAAAGTTGCAGTTCAAGGCTTAGGAAATGTCGGTAAAAATCTTTGTCGGCACTTGCATGAGCATAATGTTCAGCTTTTTGTTAGTGATGTAGATCCAGTAAAAGCGGAAGAGGTAAAACGGCTTTTTGGCGCAACTGTTGTAGAACCAACCGAAATTTACTCACTTGATGTTGATATCTTTTCTCCTTGTGCTTTAGGAGCAATTCTTAATAGTCATACAATTCCTTTCTTGAAAGCTTCGATTATTGCTGGTGCAGCTAATAATCAATTGGAGAATGAGCAGCTACATAGTCAAATGCTTGCTAAAAAAGGTATTCTTTACAGCCCAGATTATGTAATTAATGCTGGAGGACTAATCAATGTTTACAACGAAATGATTGGTTATGACGAAGAAAAAGCTTTCAAGCAAGTGCATAACATTTATGACACGCTATTAGCAATTTTTGAGATTGCTAAAGAGCAAGGAGTTACTACTAACGATGCTGCTAGACGATTAGCAGAAGACCGGATCAAGAACGGTAAGCGAACCCAGGCTAAAGCGATCGCAGCTTAATTTTTATTATCTTCAGGAGTGAGAAGTGGAAAAAAATACCTTTGCTACATCAGCTTACATTGCAACTTCACCAGAGAGCGCCTTTGACTATCTTTGTAGTTTAAAAAACTTAGATGAATGGACGCTTTACAGCCGGATGAAAGAGCAAATTGACGAAGATACTTGGCTCGGAACTGCATCCGGCTATCACAAAAATCTTTACTATCATGTTAAAAAACTAGAAAATCCACTATTCTATGGCATTGAATGGCACTGCGGCTTAGAGTATCAGAAATATTTTCAGGTTTACCCTGTTTTGCTGTTTCCTACCGACTACATTGAGCCAGGAACAGATGAAAAAGGCGTGTACTTTCACTGGTTGAGCTTTGTCGATCCCAAACGGCAAACTCAGATGATTATGCAGGGAATTCATACAGTACACACTTCCGAATGTCGTTCTCTCAAAGGTAACTTGGAACGGAAAGCTGGTCTAACCTCAGCAGCTAAAGGACGCCACTTTATTGATACAGACACAATTTATGTTGATGCCCCAATTGAAATCGGCATTGAATACTTAAAAGACTTAACAAACGTAGATGAATGGGCACATTTACTGCGGCCAAATGGTGATATTACCTCTGAATCAGGTGAATTCAAAGATGAATATGACCAGAAAGTAAAAGTGTCTGTACGAGTTCATAGTCTGAGTAAATATTACTTACTTGAACAAGAACATTTTTATCCAGACTACGAATATTATCAGCGCTCTGTAGCGTTACTCATCCCAACAGCATACTCTTTCGCTGACCCAGAGGCTTCTGGTTTCATCCTACATCGAATCACATTCTGGAGAACAGATGGAACTGTCACCCACGGCAAACTTCAGATTGAAGACTTTGGCGCTGAAAGCATGAACATCAAACGTTTGCTCGAAGCCAAAGCTGGCAATCTCAAATCCTTTGACCGGGGAATGAGCTATCTGCCAAAAACTCCAGAATCATTAGTTACTAACTAAAACCTCAGCGTTACTCTGCGCTTCCCAGCCTGCGGCAAGCCGCAAAAGCGTCTACAGCGTTCCTTTGCGTTTCCCTCAATTCCTCTAGATTACCTGTATTGCAACACATGAAACTCAAGCCACTTACCATTACCATCCTCACTTTTTGTGTTGCCGCTTTTTCGGGAATGAAAGCTGCCTCAGCTGCATCATTTTCGGTAATCGCCGATGGTTTATATAATGCCGGAGGTTTAAGCTTTGATCCTGATGGTAATCTCTATGTTACAGAGGCGGGAATCGGGGGAAATGGCGCTTGTGTTCCACCAGCAAGTGGTCAAGGTGATTCTTTATGCTATGGCACAAGTGGGGCAGTTACCAAAATTGAGAATGGTAAAACCGAGCGCATACTCACAGGACTACCTTCTATAGCATTACCAGATGGCACTGGAGCTGCTGGGCCTCGTGACATCAAATTTGATGCTACAGGTAAACCTTATGTTCTGATTGGGTATGGGGCTAATCCAGCCTTTCGCGATCGCAATTTAGGTTACACTGACCTCGGTAAAATCATCGCTCCCGACTTTAATACCAATTCCTGGAAGAGTGTTGCTGATATAGCTAACTATGAACTCGCCAACAATCCCGATGGTGGTGATGTTGGTAGCAATCCCTTGGGTTTGCTCATAGATGGCAATAATTTAGTTGTAGTTGATGCAGGTGCGAACGACTTACTACGTGTGAATACTAGTGGTAGTAACTTGCAAGCTATTACTACCTTTCCCCAAGACATATTAACTAATCCCATCTTTCCACCTTCTGATACCCCATCTAATGAGCCTGCACAGGTTCCATCTATTGGTGAAGAGGTGCGATCGCAGTTTGCAATTCAACCAGTACCTTCAGGTGTGGCAAAAGGGGCTGATGGTGCTTATTATGTCAGCCAGTTTACTGGTTTTCCTTTCCCAGAAGGTGGGGCAAAAATCTATCGAGTTGGGGCTGATGGCTTACCAAAAGTCTTTGCCGATGGTTTTACCCAACTCACAGACTTGGAATTTGATACTGAGGGCAATTTGTATGCTTTGCAGTACGCCAATGAGTCAGCCTGGAAGGGTAATCTTGATGGTTCTGTCATCAAAATCGCTCCTGATGGGACACGTACAACTCTTCTGAGTGGCAACGGATTAGAGTCGCCTAGCGCCTTAGCTATTGGTGCTGATGGTGCAGTATATGTCACAAACCGAGGCGATCGCCCTGGAGGTGGACAAGTTCTCAGGATTGAAAATATCAAGTCTATTCCTGAACCTGATTCTGCTTTCGGCGTATTAGCGATCGGTGCTTTGGGCATTGCTTGGTTGCACAAAAAGAGAAAACATCCAGAATTCTGACTTTTGCATAGACGCGATTTATCGCGTCTCTACTCTTGTACAGAGGCGATTTATCGCGTTTCCTGAATTCTTCTTGATAAAAATTTCCCCAAACAAATTATTTAATTCTCAATCTCCAAAGGTATGAAACTCAAGTCATTTGCCCTTACATCTCTAACATTTTGTTTTGCTGCTATTTGTGGAACACCAGATGTAAAAGCTGCAACGTTAACGACAGTTGTCGATGGAATCAGTAATGCACGGGGTGTTAGCTTTGGCCCTGACGGGAGTCTCTACGTAGCCGAGCCAGGTATCGGCGGTAACGGAAATTGTCAACCATCTCCGAGTACGTTGTTTCAGCCGATCTGTGCTGGTAATACTAGTTCGCTGGTTAAAGTTTCACCAAACGGCACCAAACAGCGTCTACTTACTAACTTTCAGTCTCTAGCAGAACAACCTACTGGCAACCAAGGGGCTGGTATTGAAGACATACAATTCGATTCTAAAGGGAATGCTTATCTTCTGACAGGATTTGCTGGTTATCCAGGAAACCGCGATCTAGAAACACTTAATCTTGGTTCTAAATTCCCGCTTCCAGAAAAGCAACTTGCAACTTTCCCACCATCAACACCCGATAAAGTTTTGAATACACCGCTTCTAGGGCAACTGTACAAAGTTGACTTGAATACGGGATCTCTCAACAGTATTTTTGACTTTGCCAAGTATGAAATCACCAAAAATCCAGACAGTGGCGATGTCGTTACCAATCCCTACGATCTGACTATTAATGGTGATAATGCTTATGTCGTTGATGGGGGTGGGAACACTGCTTACAAAATTAAACTTGATGGAAGTGAGTCAGAGGCGATCGCAATCCCGAAAAACATCATTAGTAAGTCAGATTTGCCACCAGGCTTACAAGTACCTCCTGGGTTATTAGATGAGCTTCCAGGAGACAAAATAGCAATTCAAGCAGTACCCACAGGTGGCACAATTGGCCCCGATGGAGCTTTATACGTTGGGGAATATACGGGTTTTCCTTATCCAGATGGTAAATCGCGGATCTTCCGCATTGGCGAAGATCAAAAACCAGAAGTTTTTCTAGATGGCTTTACGCACATCACCGACCTAACCTTTGATGAGAAAGGCGATTTGCTGGTTTTACAATTCAGCGATACCTCGCAATTAGGGGGTGACATCACAAATCTACCTGGTTCTCTGATCCAAATTGCTCCTGACGGCACTCGCACAACACTTGTTGCCGCAGGTCAAGGGCTAGATTCGGCTGATGGGATTGATGTTGGCCCTGATGGCAAGATTTATATTACCAATCGCGGTGTCGGCCCAGGACGAGGAGAGGTTGTTCGGGTGGATGGCATCGTTGCAGAAAAAGTCCCCGAACCTGGTTCAGTAGTCGGCTTATTAGCACTTGCTAGTGTAGGTGCAACTGCTGCGATCGCCAAGCGCAAACGCCAAGAAAAGTTGGGTGAATTGCTACCCGAAGCAGAGACTGTCTAATTCCTTTTCATCTGGCTTTGTCAGGGAATGCTTACAGAATAAGCTGCTGCCTCAGAGAAAGTTGCATTTCCAAGAAGAGGCAGCAGCCCAAATTTCAGAGTTCCCAAACTAGGACTGGGAACGAAATTAGTCTAGGAACGAGTATAACCCATACAACCAGGACTTAAAACTCATGGGATTAGTCAAAAATTTCTCAATAGGCATTCTCAGCGCCGGATTCACCGTGTTGGCAGCAGCAGCCCAAGCCAAGGCTGTAACATTAACTTACGACAGAAGTATCGGCAGTCCTGGCTTCGGCCCTGGGCAGTTGTTTGTTCCCCAAGGTATAGCGGTAGACAGCCAAGGGAATACCCTCATAGCTAACGGACGCGGTGTTAACCCGGATGGTACTCCTAACTACAACATCGGTGACAAAATTGAAAAATTTAGTCCAAGTGGTCAGTATCTTGGAGCAATTGGCTCCGGCGGCACAGGGCCCGGACAGTTTGACGAGCCAACAACTGTAGACTTTAATCCCGTAACAGGGGATTTGTATGCAGGTGATGTTTACAACAACCGCATCAATCAATTCGATTCTCAGGGTAACTTTATTAGATCTTTTGCAAATGGACAATTTACCCCTCTCGTAGAGGGTAGGCTTTTCTTTGGGCCATCTGGTGTAACATTTGACAAAACTGGCAACGTTTACGTTGGTGATTTTAACGGCGAAAGAATTCTTAAATTCACATCAGACGGAAAGCAAATTGGTGTCATTGGTGGCACCACTGGCACTGCACTTGGAGAATTCCAAGGTGTAGCCGGTACAAGAATTTCCCCAGTTAGTGGAAATATCTATGTAGCTGACCAGTATAACAACCGCGTTCAAGTACTCGATCCAAATGGTAAACCTCTGTACACATTTGGTTCAGCAGGTAGCGGGCCTGGACAGCTTCTTCAGCCAATTGGCATCGAAGTGGACGAGCAAGAGAATGTTTATGTAGCTGATTCTATCAACAGCCGCGTACAGGTATTTGATAAAAACGGTAAATTCTTGACTGCCTACGGTCAACCAGCCCTAGATGCATCAGGCAACCCAGTCGCGCCTCCAGGATTAACTGATCCTCCTTTTGGCAATCCCCTCGACCTCACACCAGGCAGATTTAACTGGACGGGTGGCACAAGCTATAAAGATGGCAAGCTTTATGTGGGCGATTTCTTCCAAGGTCGCGTCCAAGTAATAAACGTAGAAGGCAGACAACAAGTGCCGGAACCTAGTTCAGAATTGGGTTTCGCATTGCTAGGACTTGGTGCTGCTACCGTCACATTGCGGAAACGTGGACAACAAAAGCCAATCTTCAGTTTAGAAAAGCAACTGCAAAAACAGTGCTGAGTTCTGATGCTTGAGTAACAGTTTTTTAGGGTGCGTTAGCTAAGGGCATAACGCACCATCTCAATAATTTTGCTGGCGTAGTCTCGGCGGTAACAGACCTACAAGAGTTTCAGGTTATTAAATCTGGAATAAGGCAGATAAAAACTGGATAAGACAATAAGACCAACATTATTAAGGTGCTTTTAGGACATTAATAGTTCATGCAAATTCTGATTTATTCATACAATTATCATCCAGAGCCAATTGGTATTGCACCTTTGATGACTGAACTAGCAGAAGGGCTGGTGAAGCGAGGGCATCAAGTGCGGGTAATCACAGGTATGCCTAACTATCCTCAACGTCAGATTTACGATCGCTATCGGGGTAAGTTATATGTTACTGAACATAAAAATGGTGTCAAAATTCAACGTAGTTACCTGCGGATTAAGTCTAAACCTAACCTGATAGACAGGCTACTCCTAGAATTGAGCTTTATTTTTACAAGCTTGCCACAAGCCCTGAAGGGCGAACGACCTGATGTAATTCTTTTAACAGTGCCGCCGCTACTAGTTTGCTTGCCTGCAACCTTAATAGCTTGGCTATACAACTGCCCAGTAGTGCTGAATGTGCAAGATATCCTCCCGGAAGCTGCTGTGCGTGTTGGGCTTATTAAAAATAAGTTGATGATTCAAGCTTTAGAAGCTTTAGAAAAATTCGCCTATCGAACTGCACATACCATTAGTGTGATTGCCGATGGCTTTGTAGATAATTTAATTAATAAAGATGTACCTGCTAATAAAATTGCCTGCATTCCCAATTGGGTAAATCTAAATTTTATTCGCCCTTTAGCAAAGGAGAATAACTCTTGGAGAGCTAGCCATCAACTCGATGGTAAATTTGTAGTGCTTTATTCAGGTAATATTGCTCTCACTCAAGGTTTGGAGACAGTAATAGAAGCAGCATCTCGGTTACGTCATATTAATGATATTGTCTTTGTCGTAGCAGGTGAATCTCAAGCTCTTGAAAGGTTGCAAAAACATTGTCTTGCTTGTGGTGCAGATAATGTTTTGCTTTTACCATTGCAACCGCGAGAAAAACTCCCGCAAATGTTGGCCGCAGCTGATATCGGGTTGATTGTGCAAAAAAGCAATGTGATTTCCTTCAATATGCCTTCTAAAATACCACTGCTGTTAGCTAGCGGTCGCCCAATTGTCGGTTCAGTTCCCGCAACTGGTACTGCTGCCAAAGCTATCAAAGAAAGTGGTGGCGGTATTATCGTTGAGCCGGAGTCAGCAGATGCTTTGGCCAGTGCGGTATTGAATTTATATAATCAGCCAGAATTAGCCGCGCAATTAGGGCGCAAAGGAAGAAAGTTTGCAGTAAAAAACTATTCCTTTGAACAAGCACTAGATCGGTATGAAGAAGTATTTTATGATGCGATCGCCAAAAGAGCAACAACTTTGGATATCTTGCCCGAATTGAGTTCTAATAAATCACTTGTTACTCAAGACTTTTTAGTACATACCTTGCCCATTGTGAACGAAAAAAGTAATCATATTGGACTAATCAAAACCAAGTCGCGTGTGCGCGTGGTATCTCAAGGACTAATGACAAATACTTCTCTACGAGAGGCTGCGCCAACGGCTTCGCTCAGTACAAGTGACAAATGACAAATACTTCGGCTTACCTCGACTTCTCTACGAGACGCTACGCGAACGCTCGGCACAAGTCGCTCAGTGCAACTGACAAATGACAAATGACTCCGCAAACCTAGCATTCTCTACAAGACGCTACGCGAACGCTCGGCACCACTCGCACAGTACAAGAGACAAAGGACAAAATCATATCAGCTTAAAAAAACAGACGAAAGCTTGATCGCCCTACTTAGCGATCGCATATCATTATTAGCAGCATCAGAACAACCTTCTTTAGATGAACAACTGGCTGATGTCGCTCCCCTACTTGCTCGAGCTGGTATCCCTGAGTCTGTTTGGGCAGGTGTGCTAAAAAGTTGTCATGCTACTTTGATTCCTAAATATGCCACAAATTATGTCACTCCCCGAAAAATTACCATCATCGGTGGACGCGGCAGAATGGGAAAATTATTCCAAGAGCAACTTTCGCTAGTAGGTAACAATGTTAGCGTTCTTGAACACGAAGATTGGAAATATGCAGATAAATTGTTGAATCAGGCAGAATTAGTATTAGTAAGTGTTCCCATTGAGCATACAGTTGATGTTATCAAGCGTGCTGCTAAATACCTTGCACCAACTACAGCTTTGTGTGACCTTACCAGTATTAAAATCCAGCCAACTCAAGCAATGCTCGAACACCATTCCGGCCCAGTCATGGGTTTACATCCAATGTTTGGGCCAAATATCAAATCGTTCTTTGGACAAAAAATGGTAGTGTGTCCAGGTCGAAACGATGATTCATTTCAATGGTTTCTAGATTTTATTAAAAGTAAAGGTGTCGAGTTAGTTGTTTGTACGCCTGAAGAACACGACCAGATGATGGTGATTGTTCAAGCAACGCAACATTTCTGTAGATTTAGTCTTGGCGTTTTCTTAACACAAGCTAAAATTGATATAGAGCAGAGTTTAATAATGTCAACTCCTAACTATCGTCAAGAAATTGACATTGTTAAACGTTTGTTCTCTCAAAATCCTAATTTATGTGTTGATATAATGCTAGCTACAGAAGAAAGGTGTAACGCCATTAGCTTTTTAGCTGACACTTACACCCATTTGGCGAAACTGGTAGCTAAGAAAGATAGAGACGCATTAATTAAAGAATTTGAGAATACTCAAAGCTTTTTTCAAGAAAAAATCAAAAATTTTCTCCAGCCTTTAAATCCAACGAACCAGCGAGATTGTAACCCACAAATGCACACAAAGATTAGCATTTGAAAAACTAAAACTATGCTGATAGACATCTTTCACGATCCCGTTTGCCCCTGGTGCAGAATAGGGAAAAAACATTTATTTGATGCACTAGCACAATTCCCAGAAAAAGAAGTAGATATCCGTTGGCATCCCTTTATTCTTGATAATACTGTTCCGGCTGACGGGTATGAGTTTCGCAGTTTTATGCAAAATAGAAAAGGCATCAAAGCAGATAAGCTGCAAAATTTATTTGATTATACGCAATATGCAGGTGAAGCGGCTGGAGTCAAGCTAGATTTTGAAAAAATCCGTTTGGCTGTCAATACTAGGCTTTCGCACCTACTGATTACACTCGCACCAGCAAAGGTAAAAAACGATGTTGTAGAAGCCATTTATAAAGCTTACTTTGAAGATGGTTTGAACATCGGAGATATTGACGTTCTTATTGCCATTGGTAGAGCTTACCAAATGGATTCTAGAGAATTACGGCTGCAATTGAGTGATGATGCTGCGGTTAAAGCTTTGGTAGCGGAATCAATATTTGATCGACCAAATGGCATTAACAGCATACCCTTCTTCATCATCAATAATAAAGTCAAGATAAATGGTTCTCACTCGGTAGAAATGTTCCTTGAAGCTTTAAATCGTGCCGCACTTTTAGATAGATCAGCAAAAATATGGTCATTGACATCAAGCAAAAAAGTAAATTAAACCTGCAACCAATTGCTCAACGTGTTTCGGTTACTTTCAACTATGGGGTTTACTTCACCCAAAATTTATTTGAGTTGAAAAATCCCACCTTAGCCCAAGTTCTAGCGGCAGATGGGGAGACAAAGCCGAAGAAAGTACTTGCAGTAGTAGACGCAGGAATATTGCAGCATCAACCGGAATTAGTTAAGCAATTAGTAGCGTATACCAAGTTTTATGCAGAGGTACTAGCGATCGCAGCCGAACCAATGATAATTTCGGGAGGAGAAGCTGCCAAAAACGATCGCACTTTAGTAGAACAAATCCAGCAACAGATAGAAGCAGCCGGATTATGTCGCCACTCTTACGTGTTAGCGATCGGCGGCGGGGCGGTGTTGGATTTGGTAGGATATGCAGCCGCAACAGCTCACCGAGGAATTCGCCTAATTCGGATTCCGACGACGGTTTTAGCACAAAATGATTCCGGGGTTGGCGTGAAAAACGGCATTAATGCCTTTGGTAAAAAGAACTTTCTCGGCACATTTGCGCCACCTTATGCAGTTGTAAATGACTCTGCCTTTTTGACAACCTTAGACGATCGCGATTGGCGTTCTGGAATCGCAGAAGCAATCAAAGTGGCGCTGATTAAAGATGCTAACTTTTTTCATTTTATCCATTTCCACAGCGCAGCCCTTGTACAGCGAGACATGGATGCTATACAACAGGTTATCTATCGTTGCGCCGAATTGCACCTAGAACATATTGCCAATGGCGGCGATCCTTTTGAAATGGGTTCGTCTCGTCCCCTAGATTTTGGACATTGGGCGGCTCATAAACTGGAGCATTTGACAAATTATCGTTTGCGTCATGGCGAAGCAGTTGCGATCGGTATTGCTTTAGATAGCACTTATTCTTATTTAGCAGGATTGCTGGATTGTTCGGAATGGCAACGGATATTAACTACTTTATCGGCGTTGGGTTTCACGTTGTATGTACCAGAACTAGCACAGAATTTATCACAACTAGAACATCCTGATTGTTTGTTTCGAGGTTTGACTGAATTCCGCGAACATTTGGGGGGAGAATTGACTTTAACGTTGCTACGACGTATTGGAAAAGGAATTGAAGTTCATGAGGTGAATTTGTTTTTGTATAAGCAAGCAATATCGCTGTTGCAGGAATTTAAGGTAAGGTTTTAAACGCAGAGGGACGCTGAGGGAAGCGCAGAGTTTCGCTGAGGTTTTATGAGGTAATTTACTACTTTTGGGGGAGGTGGAGGGGGTTTAATATTGTTATTAGTAAATGGATTAGGACAAGATAAAAAGCGAATAAATTGACACCTGATCGAAAAATTGTTCAATATATTATTTGCTTGATATCTAGTATTCTTAGATAAGAAACGAAAAGTTTTTAATCAGATTTTTTAACAAGAATATACGGATTAAAATAGGCTGGCTTAGATTGGCAGTAAATTATCTAAGTTGGTGATTGATCCAAAAATAACTACAAATAATGGTTAATGATTTTTGACTAATGATTGACTAATAACTATTCTAGAGAAATTACCCATGATTTTTGATTCCCGTTCTTACCAAACCCTTGGCGGTGTAAGTGTTTATCGCTCCATCACCGAAGTGAAGATAGACACTGCTCTCGAAGATATTCTCTTCCACTTGAATTCTCAGCGTGGTGGGTTGCTAAGAAGCAGTTACGAATATCCAGGGAGATACAAAAGATGGGCAATCGGATTTGTCAATCCACCACTGGAATTGACTACGCAAAAAAATACTTTCACTTTGATTGCGTTAAATGAACGCGGGCGAGTACTTTTACCATTTTTCTTAGAGCGTTTATCCAAGTCAGAACAAGTTGAGAAAGTCACCCAAGATAATAACCAGATTGTAGGCTTTGTTAAACCTGCGAAAAAGTTATTTATTGAAGAAGAACGAAGTAAACAACCTTCAGCATTTACAGTTATCCGCGAAATTCTTCAGACTTTCTCTAGCCAAGAAGACGAGCATTTAGGTTTGTATGGTGCGTTTGGTTATGACTTAGTTTTTCAGTTTGAACCAATTACCCAACATCTGGAACGTCCTACAGATCAGCGAGATTTAGTGCTTTATTTGCCTGATGAATTGATTGTTGTTGACTACTATCAGCAACGGGCATTTCGTCTCCAATATGAATTTGAAACAGCGCACGGTAGCACTAAAAATCTGCCTCGAACAGGTGAGTCTGTAGATTATCGCGGAAAACATCTTCTCCCGAATCAAACTGCTGACCATAAAGTAGGCGAATACGCGAAAAAAGTTGAGCTTGCACTCGATTATTTCCGCCGAGGTGATTTATTTGAAGTTGTTCCCAGTCAAAACTTTTTTGAGGGCTATGAAGACGAACCCAGTAAACTATTTAATACCTTAAAAGAAATAAATCCTAGCCCTTATGGATTTATTTTTAATTTAGGTGGAGAATATCTGGTTGGTGCATCTCCAGAAATGTTTGTGCGGGTTGAGGGTAGGCGGGTAGAAACTTGTCCGATTAGTGGCACTATTAGCCGGGGACAAGATGCTCTTGATGATGCGGTACAAATTCGTCAGTTACTCAACTCCCACAAAGATGAAGCCGAGTTGACCATGTGTACTGATGTCGATCGCAATGACAAATCTCGAATCTGCGAACCTGGTTCAGTACGAGTCATTGGTCGTCGCCAAATAGAATTATACAGCCACCTGATTCATACAGTGGATCATGTTGAGGGTACTCTGCGATCGCAATTTGATGCTTTAGATGCCTTTCTTTCGCATACATGGGCGGTTACAGTCACCGGCGCACCCAAAAGAGCCGCAATAGATTTTATTGAACAGCATGAACGTAGCGCCCGACGTTGGTATGGTGGAGCAGTCGGCTATTTAAATTTCAATGGCAATTTAAATACTGGCTTAATTCTGCGGACAATCCGGTTAAAAGACTGCATCGCCGAAGTGCGAGTCGGTGCTACTGTCCTTTATGATTCCATACCACAGGCAGAAGAACAAGAAACAATTACCAAAGCTGCTGCTTTATTTGAAACAATTCGGCGTGTAAAGCAAAGGAGTCAGAAAATTGATGAATCCAGTTTTATAAAATCAACTAAAATCCTTCCAAGCGGGGCAGATGGCAAACGCGTCTTACTAATAGACTATGAAGACTCATTTGTTCATACCCTAGCCAATTACATTCGCCAAACTGGTGCAAGCGTTACGACACTCCGTCATGGTTTCTCAGAATCGCTATTCGATACAGAACGCCCTGACTTAGTTGTATTATCTCCTGGCCCTGGTAGACCAAGTGATTTTCGAGTTCCCCAAACTGTCGGTGCTATTCTGCATCGCCAAATTCCTATTTTCGGAGTTTGTCTAGGATTGCAAGGTATCGTCGAAGCTTTTGATGGCGAGTTGGGAGTTCTCAACTACCCTCAACATGGTAAATCCTCACGGATTTTCGTCACCGATTCCAATTCTGTCACCTTTAAAAACTTACCCGAATCCTTTCCAGTGGGTAGATATCACTCATTGTTCGCCCTACCGCAACGTTTGCCAAAAGAACTCAAAGTAACAGCGATTTCTGATGACGACGTAATTATGGGCATTGAACATCAGACACTTCCTATTGCTGCCGTTCAGTTTCACCCGGAATCAATCATGACTTTAACCGGAGAAGTCGGTTTGGAAATCATCAAAAATGTGGTGCGTGCGTATACGCAGACGAAAGAGCCATTGGGAATAGGCAATAGGCAATAGGTAATAGGCAATAGGCAATAGGCAATAGGCAATAGGGCATTCATTATTTTTCCTACCTCCCCTACCTCCCCTGCCTCCCCTGCTCCCCCTACTCCCCCTGCTCCCCCTGCCCCTCGGTCACTGAGCGTAGCCGAAGTGCTGCTCCCCTGCTCCCCCACTACCCTTAGCAGTTTATGACTAACCAAGTTACCACTTCTCGCCATATTCTCGAAGAAATTGTGTTGCATAAAAGGCAAGAAGTTGACCAAATGCAGCAAGAATTGCCTTTAGCCTCCTTGCGACAACAGTTAAATACAGCCCCGACTGTGCGAAATTTCTTGACTGCTTTGCAGGAAAATTACAACCAACCGAGTTTAATTGCCGAGGTTAAAAAAGCATCACCTAGCCGTGGGATTATCCGCGCAGATTTTGACCCAGTAGCGATCGCTCAAGCTTATGAACGAGGTGGTGCAGCTTGTTTATCAGTCCTGACTGACGAAAAGTTTTTTCAGGGCGGTTTTGAAAATCTGCAAAATGTGCGATCGCAAGTTGCATTACCCTTACTGTGCAAGGAGTTCATCATTGACCGCTATCAAATTTATTTAGCACGCACAGCAGGCGCAGATGCTGTATTGTTAATTGCTGCCATTTTATCAGATCGAGAACTTCAAGATTTTTTGCAAGTGATTCATGATTTGGGCATGACTGCACTAGTAGAAGTTCATACCTTGGCTGAACTAGATCGAGTGCTAAAGCTTGACAACCTAAGTTTAGTCGGAATCAACAATCGCAATTTAGAAGATTTTACCCTTGATTTAGGAACAACGCAGCAACTTTTAGCACAGCGTCAACAACAATTACAAAGTTTGGATATCACCGTCGTCAGCGAGTCTGGATTGTATACACCTGCTGATTTATCTCTTGTCGCTGAGGCTGGTGCGCGTGCAGTTTTGATCGGCGAGTCTTTAGTTAAGCAAAGTGATGTAGAGCAAGCTGTACGTACTCTTTTGAGCCTTTCTTAAACCTATTACCTAATTACTAAAAATCTGAAATCTAAAAAATGAAGCTCTGATACTCATTAATGAAGTTCAAAGACTCATTAATGAAGCTCTGATACTCATTAATGAATATAAAAGACTCATTAATGAAGCTCTGATACTCATTAATGAAGCTAAAAGACTCATTAATGAAGCTCTGATACTCATTAATGGAGCTAAAAGACTCATTAATGAAGCTAAAAGACTCATTAACAAAAAATTTAGCATAGGCATCGCTAATTGCTAAGTGTTAATTATTTCAAAAGTATTAACCAATCATTAACTATTTTTCAGCATGACTTCTATTTCAGAGACCTTTCAAACTTTACGCGATCGCCAACAGTGTGCTTTAATCCCCTTTATTACAGCAGGCGATCCTAACTTAAAAACCACTGCCGAGGCTTTACGTATCTTAGACCGCAACGGTGCTGACTTTATCGAGTTGGGCATTCCCTACTCAGATCCTCTGGCGGATGGGCCTGTAATTCAAGCAGCAGCAACCCGCGCTTTGCAAAAAGGCACAAAATTAGAACAAGTGCTAGAGATGTTGCACATGATAATTCCTAGCCTAACAGCGCCAATCATTCTATTTACTTACTACAATCCTATTTTGCACCGGGGTATTAAGTCATTTTTGGCGCAAATTGCTGCTGCTGGGGTGCAGGGATTGGTAGTGCCAGATTTACCCTTAGAAGAAGCAGAAGAATTAATCCAGACTGCTGCATCCTTTGGAATTGAAGTAATTTTGCTCGTAGCTCCTACCAGTTCTCAAGATAGAATTGAAGCGATCGCTCGTCAATCTCAGGGTTTTATCTACCTGGTAAGCGTAACAGGAGTTACAGGTATCCGCGCTCAAATCCAAGATCGTGTCAAGGATTTAATTACAGAATTGCGAAGCGTCACCAATAAACCCATCGGCGTTGGTTTTGGCATCTCAGGGCCAGAACAAGCACATCAAGTAAAAGAATGGGGTGCAGACGCAGTGATTGTTGGTAGTGCCTTTGTTAAAAGATTAGCAGAAGGTAGCCCAACTGAAAGATTGCAAGCAGTAGAAAAGCTTTGCCAAGAACTTAAAACAGCCATTACAGAAAGTCAGCGCGAAAGTCCATCTCTTCAAGCAGTAGGGAATAGGGAGTAGGGAATCAATATCAATTATCTCTCTCCCTGCCCTTCTGTCCCCTGCTTCCCTTAAGACAATGAAATTCCTGCTGAAATCTGTCAAAATATTAATTTACAGCGTACTTCTAGTTACCACCTGTGCTATTGCAGTCTTTGCCCACGATCGCATTGATCACAGACAATACAAATATCATTGGAATTACAATTTTCCAGGACAATACGCTCACCTAGCTGTAAGAAAGAATGTAACTGACCTGACATCAGCAGAGAAAACAGCCTTTGTCAAAGCTATCAAAACCTTAAAAACTGTTATACCCGCAGGTAGCAAGCTCAGTATTTATGACCAATTCGTTGCCATACATCTAGGCGCAACACGCTTGATTCATAACCATAAAGGACATTCCAATGGTTCCGTTCAAGAACTTGCTCATGAAAATGCCGCATTTTTCCCTTGGCATCGAGAATATATTCGCAGATTTGAACAAGCACTGCAAGCAGAAGACCCAACTGTTACTCTCTCATACTGGGATTGGACTGACCCCAAATCACTTGATGTGGTTTTTAACGATGACTTTCTTGGTTCTAACGGTCAAGGAGTAACCATCAAAATTCCCAATCAGGGAAACTTTACAGGCGGCCCTGTACCTGGCGCTTTTTCGGCTGCAAATGGCTGGATTATGAATCCAGCATTAAACATTGACCCAGATACCCAAACATCATTAGGTACATCACTTGTCCGCTTTCTAAAACTACCTCCAGCCACCGATTACCCTGTCCCCAAAAAAGATGTTGAGCGTGCCCTGAGACTTAATGACTATTCTTTATTTCGCCCTGCTTTAGAAGGATTTATCTCTGTAGATAAGCAAGGTAAAGTCACTCCCGGAGGATTTATCCACAATTATATTCATGGTTTAGTCGGTGGGGTACAGATAGACGCAAGCACAAGACCCGTAAAGTTTAAAGGCTTAGGTACGATGAGCAATATACCAAGTTCGCCTTATGACCCAGTGTTTTGGTTGCATCATGCCAATGTAGACCGCCTCTGGGCTGAATGGCAAGAAAAGGGTCATCAAGGTAGCAATTTCTATCCTGCTGATGGTCAGCCTTACGGGCACAATCTTAAAGACCTAATGTGGCCTTGGGATGGCGGGATGTCTACCCCAAAAGCTACGGCGTTAGGAAATTTACTATCCCTACTACCAAAATTTAACCCTAGCGATTTGGTGCGCCCCATAGACGTTTTGAATCACAAGGAACTGGGTTATACCTACGAAACCTGGCAAAGGAAAACGCAAAGATAATTGCTCTTTTCTATGTGTTCTCTGCGCGGCAGTCGCTCATGGGGGAAACCCCCAAGACCGCGCTGCCTTGCCTCTGTGGTTCAATCAAATACTTTTAAACCGCACAGACACAGAGAACGCAAAGATTTTAAGAGTCACCTTGAATAGAACGAAAGTAAAAAATACTCGAACATCAAAGGATTTTACCCAATGGTAGGCATACAAGACATCAAGACTGCAACTGTCCAACCAGATTCTTTAGGCAGATTTGGAAAATTTGGCGGTAAATACGTCCCAGAAACCTTAATGCCTGCATTAACTGAATTAGAAGCAGCATTTCAAAAATATCGTGATGAGCCGAGTTTCCAAACCGAACTGCAAAACTTATTACGTGACTATGTAGGACGACCCAGCCCATTATATTTTGCTGAACGCCTGACAACAAACTACGCTCGACGAGATGGCACTGGGCCACAAATTTATTTAAAGCGCGAGGATTTAAATCACACAGGCGCTCACAAAATTAATAATGCGTTGGCTCAAGTGTTACTCGCTAAACGCATGGGTAAGCAACGGATTATTGCAGAGACAGGTGCAGGACAACACGGCGTAGCGACTGCAACTGTGTGCGCGCGATTTGGTTTGAAATGTGTGATTTACATGGGCGTTCACGATATGGAACGCCAAGCCCTGAACGTGTTTCGGATGAAATTAATGGGGGCAGAAGTTAGTCCAGTGGAGGCAGGGACGGGAACTCTCAAGGATGCGACTTCGGAAGCAATTCGGGATTGGGTAACAAACGTGGAAACAACTCATTACATCCTGGGTTCCGTTGCCGGGCCTCATCCCTACCCGATGATTGTCCGTGACTTCCACGCGGTAATTGGACAAGAAACTCGCGCTCAATCCCAAGAGAAATGGGGAGGATTACCAGATATTTTACTGGCTTGCGTGGGTGGAGGTTCCAATGCGATCGGCTTATTCAATGAATTTGTCCATGAATCTTCAGTGCGCCTAATTGGAGTCGAGGCGGCGGGTGAAGGTGTAAATACAGAAAAACACGCTGCTACCTTGACAAAAGGAAAAATAGGTGTGTTGCACGGTGCAATGAGTTATTTACTGCAAGATGATGATGGTCAAGTCATCGAAGCCCATTCAATTAGTGCCGGATTAGATTATCCCGGCGTTGGCCCTGAGCATAGTTATTTAAAGGATCTTGGTCGCGCCGAATATTACAGTGTTACCGATAAACAGGCACTAGAAGCATTGCAAAGACTTTCGCAACTCGAAGGGATTATTCCAGCTTTAGAAACGGCTCATGCGATCGCATATCTAGAAACCCTTTGTCCTCAGTTAGAAGGCAACCCCCGCATCGTCATCAATTGTTCCGGCAGAGGTGACAAAGATGTGCAAACCGTTGCCAAAGTCCTAATTCCTTAATTTGTTATTTGTCATTAGTCATTAGTCATTTGTCACTTGTACTGAGCGAAGCCGAAGTATTTGTCATTTGTCTTTCGTGAATGCCCAATAAATATGATCGCTGTAACGCAAACTCCACTTGAAAACTTCCCCATTCCTCCTGAGTTGTACAACTGGTCAGCTTTATTGCAACAGTTGTTGAATCGGCAATCGTTGACAGTTCCCCAAGCTGCGGATTTGATGCAAGGTTGGCTCACAGATGCCATTCCTGATGTCCTATCAGGAGCGATTTTAACCGCAATTCAAGCCAAAGGCGTATCCGCCGAAGAATTAGTAGGCATGGCCAGTGTCTTACAATCCCAATCCCCAGTACCCAGCGATGCACTGAGCTTGCCGAAGTGTACCCAATCCCCAGTCCCCCTAATTGACACCTGTGGAACTGGGGGAGATGGTGCTTCAACCTTTAATATCTCCACTGCTGTTGCCTTTGTCGCCGCCGCCGCCGGGGTAAAAGTTGCCAAACATGGCAATCGTTCCGCATCTAGCAAAGCTGGTTCCGCTGATGTGTTGGAAGCTTTGGGTATAAATCTCAACGCTACTCCTGAGAAAGTACAGGCGGCAGTGAGTGAAGTTGGAATCACCTTTTTGTTTGCTCCTGGCTGGCATCCTGCACTAAAGGCGATCGCTAGTTTACGAAAAACTTTGAAAGTGCGGACTGTTTTTAACTTGCTCGGCCCACTAGTAAATCCCATGCGACCGACAGGGCAAATTATTGGTGTGAACGACCCAATTTTACTAGAGGAGATTGTTCAAGCTTTATCCCAACTGGGATGTCAGCAAGCGATCGCACTCCACGGACGGGAACGTTTAGATGAAGCTGGTTTGGCAGATGTCACTGACTTAGCTGTACTCCAAAATAAAAAAGTCCGTTCTCTAACCCTCAATCCTCAAGAACTGGGTTTGAGTTTTGCACCGACTGCGGCGTTATGCGGTGGAGATGTTCAACAAAATGCCGAAATTTTAAAGGCAGTTCTCCAAGGTAAAGGCACTCAAGCGCAGCAAGATGTAGTCGCTTTAAATACAGCTCTTGCACTGCAAGTGGGTGAAGCCATTCATGGGGAAACTGATGTTTTAGCAGGTTGTGTTAAAGGTATTGCCCTTGCCAAGGATATTCTGCAAAGCGGCGCGGCTTGGACAAAACTAGAACAACTTGGGGAATTTTTGCGCTAGAACCTCTCCTACAAGGAGCTACGGTGTAGAGGCAAGTCTTCTAAAGTTGCCCTACACCTTGACCTGCAATGCCAATGCATTACCCTGCAATAACAATGCATCGACCTGTAAAGATTAGCCCACCCAAACTATACGCAAGGAAAAGTAGATGATTATTATACTTAAGAGCGGTACACCTGTTGAGGAAATTACTCGCATTAGCCAAGAAGTGAGTGAGACTTGGGGAGTCACGGTAGAAAAAAGCATTGGCACTCATAAAGTTGTGCTGGGGCTAATTGGTGATACCACTAGCATCGATAAATTACAAGTTCAGGAATTCAGCCCTTGGATTGAGCAAGTATTACGGGTGCAACAACCTTTCAAGCGCGTAAGCCGAGAATTCCGACATGGAGAAGCCAGCGAAGTTGTTGTACCTACACCTAACGGTGATGTCTACTTCGGTGAACATCATCCCATCGTAGTGGTAGCCGGGCCTTGTTCCGTTGAGAATGAAGCGATGATTGTCGAAACAGCAAGGCGCGTGAAGGCAGCAGGAGCGCAGTTCCTGCGTGGTGGAGCTTATAAACCCCGTACTTCACCTTATGCATTTCAAGGTTATGGTGAAAGCGCTTTAGATTTATTAGCAGCAGCGCGGGAAGCTACTGGTTTGGGTATCGTCACAGAACTGATGGATGCTGCCGATTTATCAGCAGTGGCGAGAACAGCTGACATCATCCAAATCGGGGCGCGAAATATGCACAACTTCTCGCTGCTGAAAAAGGTAGGCGCTCAAGATAAACCTGTGCTGTTGAAGCGCGGGATGTCTGCCACAATTGACGAGTGGCTGATGGCAGCAGAATATATTTTGGCATCTGGAAATCCGAATGTGATTCTTTGTGAACGAGGAATCAGAACCTTTGATGGTAAATATGCCCGGAATACTTTAGATTTATCAGTGCTTCCGGTATTGCGATCGCTTACCCACTTACCAATTATGATCGATCCCAGTCATGGTACGGGTAGGTCAGAATATGTTCCATCGATGGCAATGGCTGCGATCGCAGCTGGTACAGATTCCTTAATGATTGAAGTTCATCCCAATCCCGCAAAAGCTTTATCTGATGGCCCCCAATCTCTCACCCCTGAGAAATTTGACCGCTTAGTTCAAGAAATGTCAGTCTTGGGCAAACTAGTCGATCGCTGGCCTACACCTGCACCTGCATTCGATCGCATTGGTGGGCGTTGAAATAAAGGGATAAATTGAGGTCATCCACTTTACAATAGACCTCTTGCAAAAGTTCTTTTTGCAAGAGGTGGGAAAAGGGAAAAGGTTAAAGGGGAAAGGGAAAAAAACAAACCTTTCCCCCTTTCCCCGACAAATGCCAAGAAGTCTAATGTCCACACTGTAGGTCAAGGAAATTCAGAAAAACGGAAAGCGAAGAGGTATGTGGGCACATTTGCATCAAATGCAATGTGCCTGCTGCCGTGCTTCTCTACGAGACGCTACGCGAATCCTAACCATCCTAAATCATTTGTGAAATTCTTGATTTGTTTTCTTGGCGCTCTTGGCGACTTGGCGGTTCGATAATTTTCACAACTAAAATAAGTAGGTGGACACAATTATTTAGAAGACGCATTTCGACTCCCTTCTCTACGAGAGGCTGCGCCAACGACTCCGCTACCTCGACTTCGCTCGGCACAAGTCAGGGCAAGTCGCTCAATGTTCGGTAAGGTTATTCCTTGAGGGTTGAGTTTCGACACAACGACTACGCGGTAGTTGAGCGTAGTCGAAACTCAGTGCATCGCTACGCGGTAATCGAGCGAAGTCGAGATTCAACTTCCGCGCAGTCGAAACCCGGCCAGATCGAGTTAGGTTTAATTTAGTCCTTCTACTTAGAATTACTATAGGTATACCGAAAGAAGATATCCTCTCAAAAATTATTGATTTTTTATTGCTTATAATAAATCCGATTTTTACCTCTTAAAGGGTGCGATTAAAGGAACCTGCTACCACGACTTTGTTTATATCGCTCTAGGTTTTAGGTAGTGGGTTTACATAAAACTTATATGCATAAATTTGGCTGACTTGGGAAATTTTTATATAAATTTATCTTTTATTAACTAACTCTAAATTAAATAAAGCATTACCTAAACTTAATCAAAATCAAATAATTTTTCTTCAGCATTATTTTAAGTAACCAAATCATCCTCATGACACTCTCACGACGTAAATTCTTTGCAGTAGCAGGTACTACTGCTGTCGGCACTTTGATGGTGTCTCCTTTAGAAGGTCTTCTTGCCAGAAAAGCCTATGGTAAAAAATTTGGTAGAGGATATGGGCCACTTTTACCAGATCCCAATGGCTTGTTAGATTTACCAAGCGGATTTGAGTATCAAGTTATTTCTCGCACAGGCACTCTGATGAGCGATGGCAATCTAGAGCCTAGTAATCATGATGGTATGGCAGCCTTCCCTGGGCCTCAAAACACAACAATTCTGGTTCGCAATCACGAACTTAGCATCACCTCTGGTACACGAGTACAAGTACCAAATCCCTACGATCCCATTTGCAGAGGTGGCACTACGACTCTAATTGTTGGACGCGATCGCCAGTTGATCAAACAGTTCAGCTCTCTCGGCGGAACCATTCGTAATTGTGCCGGTGGTTTAACTCCTTGGGGTTCATGGATTAGCTGTGAAGAAGATACAACCATACCAAGTGCAACTAATGGAGTCACAAAGTTACACGGTTATAACTTTGAGGTTCCATCTAGAGCCACCTCTCCTGTTGACCCAGTGCCTCTAGTTGCGATGGGACGGTTTAATCATGAGGCTATAGCTGTAGATCCCAAAACTGGATATGTCTATCAGACTGAAGATAGAGGAAATAGCCTCTTCTACCGTTTTATCCCGAAAGTTCCTGGACGGTTAAAAGAAGGAGGCATTCTTCAAGCTCTGAGGATCATAGGTAAACCAGGAGTCAACACTAAGACTGGTTTCGTAGTAGGACAAAAGTTGGCTGTAGATTGGGTAAATATTCCTGACCCCAACCCAACAACTACAGATAATGTCAGAGTGCAAGGTCATGACTTAGGTGCAGCTCAGTTTAGCCGTGGGGAAGGCATCTATTATGACGACAACAGAGATAAGAAGGATAAAAAAGGCAACAATTGCAAAGGAGAATTTTACTTCACTGCTACAGATGGTGGCCCTGTCGGCGGTGGTCAGGTCTGGCGCTACATTCCGGGTGAAGAGACAATTGAATTGTTTGTCGAGTCTCAATCTAAAGATGAACTCGATATGCCCGATAACATAGTCGTAGCACCTTTTGGCGATCTTATCCTTTGTGAGGACGGAGACGGCGACAATTTCTTGATAGGTATTACTCCCAGTGGTGAAATCTACAAATTTGCGCGTAATGCCCTCGAAACTGGTGAGTTTGCTGGAGCCTGTTTTTCACCTGATGGTCGTACTTTGTTTGTTAACATTCAAAGCCCTGGTATTACTTTAGCTATTTGGGGCCCTTGGAAGAGTAATAGAGGCTGGACTGATATCAAGTGGTAAGATCAATAGACTTCTTGGCATTTGTCGGGAAAAGGGTAAGGGGGAAGGGGAAAAAATTCTGTATTGTCCCCTTCCCCTTTAACCTTTGCCCTTTTCCCCCTCTTGCAAAAGTGCTTTTTGCAAGAGGTCTAATGTCAATGTAGGGGTAGCCCCCGCAGGCATCGCTAAACCCGATCAAGAGATTATTTCGTCTAAAAAATCTCTTGATCTGGTCTTGTTGAAAAGAGTATAAAATCTCGAACTACCTATTTTTTTTGAGTTCGTGCATACTTCTCACAACCTTTGTGACTAAATTTCTGGGTGTAAATCTGACACTTTCAGTCAATATCTTATTTCTCATTCCAGGAACAACAACAGTTTTGTTGTTCATTAAACCGCGATAACCAATTTTAGCAACGGTTGCTGTATCCATCATTCTGTTAACATTAGCAATCTTTGAATCTTCCATTGCAGCAGTTTGTTGAAATTCTGATGCTGTTGGCCCTGGACAAAGAACAGTGACGCTGACACCTGTACCCTCTAATTCATTAGCGATCGCTTCTGAAAATGATAATACATAGGCTTTTGTAGCGAAATAAACTGCCATTAGAGGCCCTGGTTGAAAAGCTGCTGCTGAGGCCACATTTAATATTTTTCCATAGTCTTGCTCGAGCATATCCTTGAGAAATAACTTAGTTAAATGAGTCAGACAGACCATATTTACCTGTAGCATTTGCAGTTCAATGCTGAGGTCTGTTTCGCTAAATGCTCCATAAGTACCAAAGCCAGCATTGTTAACCAGCACATCAATTTTGATGGATGCTTGCTGTAGTTCTGTGAAAATTTCTTCTGGAGATGCTGGGATAGATAAATCCTTAACAAAAATTTTGACAAAAATGCCAAACTTTTCGGGAAACTCATCTATAATTTCAGTAAGTTTTTCTTCATTCTTATCTACTAAGACAAGATTATAACTATGACGAGCAAAAATCTGGGTTAATTGATAGCCTATCCCACTAGCCGCTCCTGTAATTAGAGCAGTTTTTTTTTGCCGACTTTCGGATGTTTTATTCATGCTAAAAAAATGGCGAACCTGAATTAATTTAAGTTTTATAAATTTAGCTATAGCAATATATAATGTTTGCTTTAGCTATTTTTATGCAAACAATAAATGATGCTAACCACCTGAAACGAATATGCTTCAATCCAGAATATTAGACGCAAATATAAAAATCTGTATCTATATAAACAAGAGCAAGAATATTTAAGATCGTCATCAATGCCACAACATAATTCCGTTACTATTACTGACGTACAAGCAGCACAAGAGCGAATTTTGGGAATTGCTCACCGCACGCCTGTGCTAACTTCTAGAATGGTTAACGATCGCACCAATAGCCAAGTATTCTTTAAGTGCGAAAACTTTCAACGCACAGGGTCATTTAAATTTAGAGGTGCGTACAACGCCCTAGCCCAACTATCGGTAGTAGAAAAACAAACAGGCGTTCTCACCTATTCATCAGGAAATCATGCCCAAGCGATCGCTTTAGCTGGACAATTACTAAATATTCCCACCACCATTATCATGCCTGATGATGCTCCGGCTGTTAAGCAAACTGCTACTTGTGGTTATGGTGCAGAGGTAATTTTGTACAATCGCCAAGAAACAAACCGAGAAGAATTAGCCCAAAATTTAGCAAGCGATCGCAATCTGACTCTGATTCCTCCTTACGATCATCCCCATATAGTCGCCGGACAGGGGACAACTGCTTTAGAACTGATTCAAGAAGTTGGTGAATTGGACTTACTATTAGTTTGTTGTGGTGGTGGTGGATTACTTTCCGGGTGTGCGATCGCAGCCAAAGCACTTTTACCCAATTGTAAAGTAATCGGGGTAGAACCAGCACTTGCCGACGATGCTACCCGCTCCTTTCACACCAAAACCCTGCAAACTGTCAAAAATCCTAATACTATCGCCGATGGTGCGCGAACTCCTAGCCTTGGTAAAATTACTTTCCCCTTAGTGCTGCATTACGTCGATGATATGGTGACAGTATCGGAAGCAGCGATTCTTCGCACCATGTTTTTCTTGTGGGAACGTCTGAAAATTGTCGTTGAACCTACCGGAGTACTTGCAGCCGCAGCCTTACTCGAAGGTGTGGTGACAGCACCAGAGGCGAGGGTTGGTGCGATCGTTAGCGGTGGAAATGTAGATTTGACGCAAGTTGGTAAATTATTTTCTGTAGGATTGGATTGAACCGAGTGTGCGGCTTGTAAGCTGTTAATCACTTAATTTGCTTGTTGAGACCGCAGGGGGGCAGGGGAGCAGAGGGGCAGGGGAGAGGGTTTGAAGTTTTTCCCCAAAATTTCAATTGTGCAACTTGTAAGCACAGTAGCTTAACTATCAGCGTTTTCAACCAGCGTAGGCGGGTAAAGTCTCGTGTAGCCGCGACTTCTAGTCGCTTGGTATTCTAAATTACCTTTTGCCGACAGGGAATTTGAATGATAAACTCTGCGCCCTGTCCAGGTGCAGAAATGCACTCTATTGTACCGTGATGCTTGTCTACTACGATTTGATAAGTGATTGATAATCCTAAACCAGTACCTTGTCCTACAGGTTTAGTAGTGAAGAAAGGATCAAATATTCTTTGTCTAACGCTATCACTCATACCTACCCCATTATCTTTAATGGAAATGACGACCAAATCAGGATTGACTGCTTGGGTACGAATAGCGATCGCACTATAATTACTCTTAATCTCCTCTGCTTTTGTTTCCTGATTTAACTTTTCCAAAGCATCAATCGCATTATTGAGAATATTCATAAATACCTGATTTAGCTGCCCAGGATAACATTCAACTTTTGGCAAATCACCGTAATGTTTGATAATTTCAATTGCAGCCTGACCTGGTTTTACTTGGAGACGGCTTTGCAAAATTAATAAAGTGCTTTCAATCCCCTCATGAATGTTAACAGGTTTCATGTCAGCCTCATCTAAGCGAGAGAAATTACGCAATGTCAGCACAATTTCCCGAATGCGTTCCGTGCCACTTCTCATAGAAAATAAAGTTTTCGGCATATCTTCTTTAATAAAATTAACATCAATATTCTCTAAAAATTCTTCGATTTCTGGTGTTAATTTAGGATAAGTATTTTGATAAATATTAATTAAACCAAGTAAATCTTGTGTATAATTATCAATGTGAACTAAGTTGCCATGAATAAAACTTACAGGATTATTAATTTCATGAGCAATACCAGCAATCATTTGCCCCAAACTTGACATCTTTTCTGTTTGAATCAGTTGGGTTTGAGCTAGTTTCAATTCTTGCAGTGTTTGCTTTAATCGCGCATTTTTTTCATTTAATTGCTTGGTTCTTTGCTCTATCTTATCTTCTAAGTTAGCGTAGAGTTGGGCATTTTCTAAGGAAATAGCTGCTTGTGAAGATAGCATCTTTAATATTTGTATTCTATCGGAAGTAAATGCTCCCACTGTTAAATTATTTTCTAAATAAAGTAATCCAATTAATTTGCCTTGATTAATGATAGAAGTACATATAAGCGATTTAATCTGATTTTCAGCAATATATGGGTCTATCGTAAAACTTCCTTCATTACTGGCATCAGATAAAACCACATCTTTTTTAGTTCTAGTAACATAATTAATTATAGATATAGGTAGTTGCTGACTATTTTCTACTGGAATTGATTGACCAACAGTTAAATCATCTTGATCTACACTTGCTTTAGCTTCAATAAATAACTTGCCTGCTTTTTCTAAAAGTAAAATTCCAGTCTGAGCGCCAGCATTTTCAATCACAATTGTCATTAACTTTTCTAGCAAATTTTCTAATAAAATTACTTCTGATAAAGCTTGTGATGCTTTAATAACTGTGATTAAATCTAGCCCACTTGATTTTTCGTTAGCAGTGGAAGTAGTAATAGTATTATTTGTAAATGCTACTTGAGATTGAGTGGAAACCTTAGTAATTAATTCTGGGTATTTTAATTCCAAGTCCTTAAATTTAGCACTTGCTCCCCAACGACGATAACCATAGTGTGCCTTAGTCATATATAGGGATGCAAATTCATTTCTCCCTAGACTGAGATAAAATTCTGCTGCACATTCATAAGCTAGCGCCTCTTCATGAATATATCCATAATTATGAGCGCCTTTAATTGCGCGATCGTAGTATTCCATCGCTATCAATGCTTGTCCTAAAAATCGCGCTTTTTCTGCTTCTACTAGTTCATATTTGTGCTGATTATTTACAGGTGAGTGATCTGCCCATTGTTTTAATTGTTTTTGATTGTCTTCTACTTTTTCCATAGCAGTTTTTATATCTGTTTGGGAAGTAGTATTTAAACAGAGAGCCAACAATGCTAAAGAATAATAAAACTTATATTGAGGTAGATAAGTAGTTCCACTAGCTGCAACTTCATACTCTTGTGCTAATTGAGCATTTTTAACAGACTGAACATAATCTTTAAAGAAATAATTTAAAATAGTTTTGGCAAGATAAACATAAAATATAGCTGTAATATTTCCTGCCATTCTCTGCATTACCGATTCATTAAAACTATCACCATCTAAACAAGATTTATTATCCTGTCTTTTAATTAGCTCGATGACCATCTGTTTTAAAATCAGCAAACAAATTGTAAAATGCTCTTGCTGTATTTTATGCGCTAAATTAATATATTGTTCTAGTCTTTGTTCAACAATCTCTAAATTTTCTCCAATCCAAAAAGGATGCCAACAAACTAACAACCCATTGTAACCCACATACTCAATATCCCCCGTATCTAAACCACTTTGAACACCATCCTCTAAAGGTTCTATAGTTGCTTGAATATGTTCTTTCCAATGTCTAGCAAAAATATTAAATAAGGCGTACACTTTAGATTTAATTTCTTTAGCATTAAATTGATCTAAAATCTGTAAAGATAATTTACCAAAACGATATCCTGATTCAATATCCTTAAGAGGGCCACATAAAATTAGTCCATAAAAACCATAGGCATAAGCTGCAAAAGATGAATTGCCATACTGCACACATAAATCAACCATCGTAAAAGCAATCAATGGTAAAAGTGCAGGATCTGCTAAATAAGCGGGAGGCATGGCTGTCATTAGTATCCTCATGGCAGCTAGCTTATGAGCATCAGTCATTTCTGGGAGGTTGACTAATTCTTCAATTGTTAACTCTGTTGGCGGAGTTTGAGACAATGAAACTCCCAACATCTCTAGCACCTGTAAATCTAAATCTAATGCTTCTCGCATTCGATTTTGAGCTACATAAAACTGAATCTTTTTCTCATAGACTTTAACAGCATCAAGAATAGTTTTACTGTTACTTATAACACTCTCGAATAATGCTTCTGCTTGCTCAAAATTTGTATTTAAATATTCTGCCTCTACTGTTTCTACATGAAGGTCAAGAGTTAATTCATAATAGTTTTGCCAGCAATCGTTTGCAAGTAAGCTTAGACCTTGCCTCAGAAAACTTACAGCAGATTCGTAAGCAGCAGAATCTTTAGCTTTACGTCCCGAAATAAGATTTAACTCAGCTAGTTTATATCTTTCTTCGAGAGAACTAATTAATTCATTGCCGATATTCAACTGGTTAACAATATCGAAGACTTTTTCTTCTAGTAAGCCTTTTTCTATATTCTTTAATAGTAGTCTACCAATATTTAAATGAATCTCCTTTTTTTGCTCATCAGGTATTAATGCATAAGCCGCTTGTTGGACGCGATCGTGAAGAAATTTATAATCAATTACAAAAACATCAAGATGGTTTAATAGCTGTGGTTGTTTATAACTATCACTTAAAGGTATGACTAGACCAGCTTGTAGTGCTTCCCAAATATCTAATGCTGTGTCCTTCTGAGAATTTTCATTAATAGAACACAGGATATTGAAATTAAATCGATTACCAATACAGGCAGCTATTTTTAAAATATTTTGTGTAGTGCTTTTAAGTTTTTGAATTTTACCAATCATTAACTCAACAACATTATCAGCAATTCCTAACATTTGAATACGTTGAATATCCCATTGCCATTGACCAGTAACAAAGTTAACTAAAAGCAGATTTTCGTGATGGATAAATTTGAGTAATTGATTTATAAAAAATGGATTACCAGCAGTTTTATTAAAAATCAACTTTGCCAACTCTTTAGAATCCTCTAAGCTAGATTTTAGGCTATCGCTAACTAACTGATAAACATCAGTGATTTTTAAATTTTGACAATGAATAATCTTCACAGGACTACTATTTTTTTCAATTTCGCGCAAAATTAACATTAAAGGGTGACTGGTATCAACTTCATTATCTCGATAAGCTCCGATTATCAATAAATATTGAATTTCAGTATCTGTAGTCAATAACTGAATTAATTTTAATGAAGCTAAATCTGCCCATTGTAAATCATCTAAAAATACCACTAATGGATGCTCTTTTTGAGCAAACAAATTGATAAATTTTTGAAAAACCAAATTAAACCGATTTTGTGATTCTGCTGAAGATAGTTGTGGTACTTCTGGTTGTTTCCCGATAATGAGTTCTAGTTCAGGAATAACATCAATAATAATTTGAGCATTTGGAACTAGAGCCTCTAAAAGTTTTTCTTTCCAAGTGGCTAATTTTGCTTCACTTTCTGTTAGTAATTGCTGCATTAGCTCTTGAAATGCCTGAATCAGGGAAGCATAAGGAATATTGCGCTGAAATTGCTCAAATTTACCAGCAATAAAATATCCTCTATTTTTGATGACAGGTTTATGGATTTCATTCACTAATGCCGATTTTCCAATACCTGAATAACCTGCAACTAATATTAATTCTTTATTTCCTTGATTAACGTTTTCAAAAGCAGTCATTAAGATATCTATTTCTGCTTCTCGACCATACAACTTTTCAGGAATTTGTAATTGGCTAGACTGATCCTGCTGACCAATAGAAAATTCAATTATAGAATTAGTTTGCTCTAACTGCTTGAGACAATTTTCTAAATCAGCTTTAATCCCAAAAGCACTCTGATATCTTTCTTCAGCAGTTTTGCTAAGTAATTTCATAATAATTGCAGAAATTACTTGAGGTATTTCTGGAATTAACTGATCTATTGTTGTAGGTTGTCTGGCAATATGACAATGAACTAACTCCATTGGATCAATTACTTGAAACGGTAACTGACCTGTGAGCATTTCATAAAAAGTTACACCCAACGAATAGAAATCTGTGCGGTAATCAAGTGTTCGGTTCATTCTTCCTGTTTGCTCTGGAGACATATAGGCTAGAGTTCCTTCGAGCAAACTAGGATTATTGAGTTTGGGTTTTTCTTGAAAAAGTAGCGATGAGATAGAAAAATCAATAATTTTAACTTGATGAGTTTCTAAATTAACAATAATATTCTGTGGTTTAATATCTTTATGAATAATATAATTTTGGTGTAATTCACCTAAAGCTTGGGTAAGTTGAATGCCTATTTTGAGAAAATCAAGTAAATTAATTTTTTCCGCTTGGATAATTTTGTAGAGAGAATTACCATCAAAATTTTCTAGCACAATGGCAAAACCATTGTTATATTTTTCTAAACTATGAGCTTGAATAACTCCTGAAATATTTAAATCTTTGATTAGCTGATATTCATGTTTAAATGCCGCTATATCTTTTAATTCAGGGTATTCTGTTTTTAAAAGTTTAATAACTACTAATTTATTATCTTTATTTCTCGTGGCTCGATAAACAGCAGTTTTTGTTCCCTCATCAATTAATTCTATAATTTGGTAGTTAGATAATGTAATCATTTTTTATATTAGTAATTTAGACAATTTATTTATATATTAGAATAATTATTTTAATCATTCATAGAATAACAAATACATTTTTAAAGTCTGTTATGGCACAAACATTAAAAATGTATCAGATTACTAAAGTATATAGGTTGACAAAACCTATATAATGCTAATTTTTGTTGAGTTTTTCAAAATGCATCTCTTGAATTTGAATATACATTTATAACCAAGAATCCCACTCACCAACAATTTGTTTGGTGTATTTTATATGGAAGCATTGGTGTAAGATAGCTCGTGTTGCTTGCATTGCAGATATTACTGTAGCTTCCACGCAACCAGAATTGTAACCGTTGTTAATCCAGTCGCCAGCTAGGTAAAGGTTATCATATCCAGATTCATCAGTTTTGAGTCGATACTTGGTACTTCCAGGTACAGAAAGTACATAGCGTTCTGATGGGTTAATGTTAATTCGCCAGTATTGAGCTTTAAAGCGTTCTACTCCCTGACGGTTTTGAAAATCTACTAGTAAATTCCAATTTAAACCTTGGGGATTTTTAGGGTGAGTAGCATGAGGCCAAAGGTGTCCGATGTAATTGTTGAGGAAGTTAATTGCTTGTTGGTCTACTGTTTTTTGAGCTTTAGCTGGAAAATCATATTCTGTCTGGGGGGGAATCCCTGGATCTGCAATTACGCCAGTGAAATAAGCTACGTTATAAGGATAATGCTCAGAAGGCCAATTTTCTCGTTGTACTAACTCGCTCATATCTGCATAAACATCGAGTGGTTCAATATAAGCTCCTAATACGGGACTAGATTGTTGCCATCCCAATTGCGGTAAGGTAGGCTTAAGCCATATTTGTCCGCCTTGAGTAGTTACTGTCTTAACTTGAGTTAACATATCATGCCATTTTTGATGCGCTGGATTTTTTTTGGCATCGATTAGTTCACTGCAAATAGAGGGTAAAGCGGCTATAGAAATTCCCAGCAACACAATATCAAAATCATTGCCTTTAGTAAGGGTAATTTTGTCTACATTCTGCCAAGGTGTCCAATATGACTCAAGGTTAATTTCTTTATCTTGGAGTTTTTGGGCTTCTTCATCGACAATCTGATCGTAAAGAGGTTCACTAGGCCAACAACGAATGTCTTTAACTGTGATGAGTGGTTGATATTCTTGCTCTGGGTTTTTTAAGTTTACTTGGCGAGCTAAACTGATACTTGCAATTGATTGCTGATCTTTATCTAAGTGCAACTGATCGACAACATGGAAGAACTTGAATTTTACACCGCGACGCTTTAACACTTCGTATAGCGGAGTGATGACTACCTCCGCCATCCCTGATTGCATTTTCCACATGATTGCGCCATTGTATTTGAACAGGATGGTGGTGAGGACACGAATGGCTGTTCCGGCTGCTAGTTGCGGTTTATTGGTATTGCCTTCTGGAAAACCATAGACTAAATCGTATAAGACGCGAATAAATGCTGATTTAACGCTTGATTCCCTAGCTCCGTGTTTTCGTAGCCAGTCTCTGTAGTCGTACCCATCTAAACTGTCTAGAGAACGAAAATCAATTACCTCATCTACAAATAAACCCCGGATGTTTGCTAATGCTAGGTCGATAAGTGTGAAACGCCAAAAGATATCAGGATTTTGACCGTTTTTAAATTCTATCTTACGGATCAAGTGTTCTTTAAAACGGTCTATTAGCTTGAGAATTAATTCGTAATGTTCACGTCTATGAGTTTTGGTGTTTTTAGGCAGTGATTGAGCTAGATTGTAGGCAAGATTTAGAAACGTTTTTTCAGAAGTCAAGTCTAGGTTTACAAATATATCGCTAATGTATTGGTTAATATTGTTAAGCCATTTTCCCCAAAAAATAGGTTCTTGGAAAAATAACTGAATCAACTGGCTAGGAAATTGCAAAAGACTACTATCTGATAAAAATTCCATTACCTCTTTGCCTAATGCTATTTGTTTGGCAAGAGATGCTGAGGAACTTTTATCAGGATAAAATTGGTCGTAATATTCGATTTCTGCGTAAGTCTGAATGAGGAATTTGATGGTGGTACAGATATGTTCCCAAAGAGAAGAAATACCGCCACCTTTCCAAGGAACTAGAGAATTGGTAGGAAAGTTAAAAGGCAGATTTACCCAATTTTGATTGATGTATTCTTCTAAGACAATGAGACTGTGGGGTTTGAATGCGTCTTCTATGGTGCTGAAAGGGCCGTTGCCACCAAGTTCGTCGTAGCATTGGTTGAGTAGACGAAAGGCATTTTCATAGAATCCAAAAAAAATGTGCAGTCCATGTTCTTCGATGCGGTAGTCTGGTTCAGAATCAGGTGCATGGGGTTTGATGTTGCGTCCAGTTGCACATTTACCACCCAAACGCCAACCTGTTTGATAAATAGTAATGTCGTAGAGACTATCCCATCCTAGTTGACTGGTTAATTCATAAGCGGTGGTTAATGATGCCATTCCACCGCCTAAGATAGCGATCTTTTTTGGCTTAAAGGTTTTGGACATGGTTGTTTTTCTTTGGGTAGTAAGGGTAAAGAAGGAAGTAGAAGATAGAGAGGATAATTTACTCAGCACTAAGCACTCACTACTTTTTCTGTGGTGCTTCCCAAACGATTTTCCCGTCTTTGAGGATGAAGTCGAAATGTAGGACGAAACCAAGCTTGACGGCGATATTTACTGATTCGCTACCTGCGGGATAACCTTTGTCTAGTCCTAAATCTTGAACGATTGGTTGGCTAGCAAATTTATTAATTTTTAATTGAAATTGATCGCCAAAACCATTAAAACCAAAAAGTTTGCCGCCATAGAATGTTTGTAGTTGCATAGGAGATTCAACCAGTGCTTGATAGCAGGCTTTTTTACTATTTTCTACATCGCGGATTTGCTTGAGGGTAACGAGAGGGACGACTTTTTCTAAAAGATATTCGAGGAGATTAAAGGGTAACTGTAACCCAGGAACTGCAATCTCTTCATTGTTAAATAATAAGCTAGCGATCGCTCTTACTGCTTCTTCAAAAGTATCCCATGTTTTAATAGCTTGATGTTTAGCTCCTGTACTGATGCGTTGAACTTCTAGCAGGCGTGTATCTAGAGCTTGACTTGTAGGAGAAAATTCTTTAAATACTAAGGTATCTACGGTTAATAAATCCGGTTCTTGATTTAAGTCAGGAATCTGAAATTTACCAAGTTGTTTAAAGAAGCCGTAGACTTCTCTACCAGAAACTAAGATGGGAGAATTATTCACGTACAAGTAAGGCATGAAACAAGCTAGGCGTTCAGCAATAAATAAAGGCCCGACTCTTCTACCTACGACTGTTAACATCCAAAAGATGGCTTCTTCTTCATGCACAGTTCCTTTCTCATAGTCGGGTGGGTCAATAGAACTTAAAGAATCTATCTTGTTGAAAGTCAAGATGAGATAGTTTGTCGCTGGGCGATATTCAATCTCCCCGTTGTTGGGATCGTTGAGATATTTATCACACACCTCTTGTAACTTCGCCATTGAACCTTCAACGACAAAGCCGTACATTTTTGTGTCTTTGATTTCGTAAGGCTGATTAAATGCTTGTCCATCTGCCCGTTCTATATATTTGGGGTAGGGTAATTTGTTAACATCTCCGCTAAAGTAGTTTTTGAAAAAACTAGTAATATCTTGTTCCATATTTTTGCCTTTTAGCGCTAAATCTTGGAACAATTGATCCGGTTTTTGTTGTATTTTGGTAAGGTAATTTGTGAATTGTTGGGGTTCTTGAAGTAGGGCAGTAAATTCGCTAACAGCGCCTAAAGCCGTATGGAAACTTGTTTGTATTGTCTGCAAAGGGTTGTTGGTGCTCATCGGATTTTGGGTAATAAATGACAATTCTTCTTCAGCACAGAGTCTTGTTTGAAGTATTCCCTTTACACTGGCTTTTCTAACAAATGACTCAGACAGGTTTCAGTCCCCTTTGGGGGTAATAGTTAGTGGAAACCGCGCTAACATAAGCTATCGCTATTGCTGGTATAAAAATTTTCAATATAATTACGGTGTATGAAACTATGAGGCGATCGCCCCAAATGCTAAAGTAAAACTTAATTAAGTGCTATAAGTGACATTTACGCTGCCAAAGTAGTGTTAAGGATAAAGTTGCGATCGCTTATTTTCCACGATAATTAGGCTGAAAAAGCTCTAAAATCAAGGCTTTTACTAGTCAAATTTTCACATAGTAATATTGTTTTGGTTTAAGTACGGATATTGAGTATGGTTCCCATAAATACTTTTTTGAAAGATTCAAAGCAAGTCACTCGTTTGTTTTCCCATCTCGAATTTGATGGAAAAAAACTCAATCATCAACCGGGTAGTGTGTTGGGAAGTACTGCATTGATTGCTGGAACCACCGTTGGGGCTGGCATTCTCGCTTTACCAGCCGTTACCTTGCCATCTGGGATTGTGCCATCCACCTCTGGACTAATTGCTGTTTGGCTCTATGCTTTAGTTTCAGGGTTACTGATTGCAGAAGTTACCTTAAACACGATGCGAACAGAAGGGCATCCGAGTATAGGTTTTTTGGGAGTTGTTGAGAAAATCCTTGGTAAGCTGGGAGCGCGGCTTGCTGGTAGCGCATATTTATTTATGCACTATGCCCTCTTGGTGGCATATATCACCCAAGGAGGAGAGATTTTAGGAGGTGCGGCGGCAAAAGTTTGGGGTGTGCAGATATTGCCTGCGTGGGTAGGCACAACAACTTTCACGCTCTTATTTGGTGGTATTATGTATCTTGGACGGGAAAAGTTTATTGAGAAATTAAACAGCGCCTTTGTTGGAATTGTCATCGTTTCCTTCTTAGGACTATTATTTCTGGGAGGAAGGCATATTCAGAGTGCCCAACTATTATCTCAGAACTGGAGTGCCCTCGGCAGTGCCATTTCAGTTATGTCTGTGGCGCTGTTTTTCCAAAACGTTGTACCGTTGGTTGTGACGCAACTGGAAGGGGATGCCCGCAAAATTCGTCAATCTATCTTTATTGGTTCTGTAATTCCTTTAATTATGTTCTTGGCGTGGAATGCCGTAATTTTAGGAAGCATCAGTCCTAATATGCTACATGGTACATCTGATGCTAGAAGTGTTTTTGATCCACTGCAAATTCTTCGAGCAGGTAGCGCGGGGGAATGGTTAGGAGTGCTAGTATCCATTTTTTCAGAGTTTGCGATCGCTACATCATTTATTGGATTTGTCTACGGATTACTGGATTTGTTCAAAGATATTTTTCTGCCTGCACAGGGGCAACTTTCTAGTCGCTTACCTCTCTATTCGCTGGTTCTTTTCCCTCCTATGACTCTGGGAACGCTCAACCCCAGCATCTTTTTTACGGCCCTAGATTACACTGGAACATTTAGTATTTCAGTTCTCGGTGGAATTATTCCGGCATTAATGAGTTGGAAGCAACGTCAAGAACAAGAATCAGATAACATAAATCAACCACTCGTTCCTGGTGGAAGGGTGACACTCATTTTGATGATTGGAGTGGCATTAGCCATGATGGGAAGACAAATTCTGTCAATTTACACAAAGTAAAACCATCAATAAAAATTTTGATGTAACATAAAAAAATATCATTGTAGTATTATGATTCCCACAGTCATTGCACCCCCCAGCCCCTCCCCGCTCTTTGGGAGGGGAGACAAAGCATAGCTTTGGCGGGATAGGGTTCTTCCGGCTTAATAAGTAATCAAGCGAACATGATATACCAATGACCAATAACCAATGACCAATGACTACTTAATCAAATGAGTGATTCTCGTCTAGTTAAAATCAGTAAATATCTCAGCAAATATCTACGACACACACCGGATGCAATTGGAATTAAACTTGCTCCCGGTGGTTGGGTTACTGTTGATGAACTACTTAGTGCTTGTGCTAAAAACAAATTTCCGATTACTCGTCAGGAATTACAGGCGGTAGTTGAATTCAACGAGAAACAACGCTTTTCTTTTGATTCTACGGGTAATCTGATTCGTGCTAACCAAGGACATAGTGTAAAAGTCGATTTACAATTAGAACCTGTTGTTCCCCCAGATGAGCTTTATCACGGCACGGGACACAAATCTGTAGAGTCAATTATGCAAACAGGGCTTTGCAAAATGTCACGCCATCATGTCCATTTATCGAAGGAGATTGCAACAGCACAAAATGTTGGCGCAAGACATGGAAAACCAGTGGTTTTTGCTGTAAATACTATGGCAATGCATCAGGCAGGTTACATATTCTATTGTTCTGACAATGGTGTTTGGTTAGTAGATCATGTGCCACCTGAGTATCTACAAAAAATTAGAATTGGGGACTTGGGAGCGACAGATTTGGATAACGGTCAATAAGTTGGCATCTTGGAACCTTAGAGAGCGATCGCGCAATCGTCTATCGTTGCAGCGAGAGATGCTGGGACTGTAGAGCAGATATTCGTAGGGTAAAGTAAAAAAGAGCGATCGCACAATCCCTCTCAAGTCATAGATGCATTCTGTGCTGTGATAGAGGTTTTTTGGCTCCTACTTCAGTATTCTATTTAGATAAACAAATTGTTAGAGAAATCATAATTTTTCTACTCTCTACCTAATTTTTCGTACCTTTTACTTAGAGATAAACAATTTTTCAGGTCATATTGATAGCAGGTAAATAGTCTTACAATCACGATAGCAAACATGGATAACACAAACGAAGTTGATAGTACTAAAAAGAATTTGGATCAGCATAAACTAAGGAATAAAACTGATATGGATTCATCATCTAACGAAATAATACAGACAAATAAAACAATCAATATAGATGGTCAGCGTCCAGTCGATCCAAGTAATATAGAAATTAAAGAAACAATTAATATAGATGGTCAGCGCCCAATTGGGAAGAATGAAAATGATTATGATCAAACAATTAATATAGATGGTCAGCGCCCGATTGCTAAGAGCGCTTTTCAAGAATATGATACGCTAGCTGTAGACGGTAAGCGTCCAATCGACCCTAGTGATTTAGAGGTTGAGGAAATTCTTGATATAGACGGTCAACGTCCGATCGCTAAGAGTAATTTTCAAGTTCAGGATAGTCTAGAGATAGATGGTAGCCGCCCAATAACTTCAGATAATGCTGCTGAAGAGCAAATAACAACAGATTATATAGACTAAAATCACTAACTTCCTTGACACTGTAAAGTGGTAAATATAAAACAAGTGAGGTAATTTATACTCTCTTGTTTCATGCTTTTGCTAATTCGTTTAGTGTATCTAATAATAAAAGTACACAAGCTAAGTCTATTAGCCAGTTATAAAGCGTGTTTAACTCCTGAATTCTGAATTCTCCTGTATTATTTGCGTTTCAAAAGGAATCTGATACTAAAAGCACTTGATACCAAGATTCCCCACATCAAAAAAGGTTCAGGAACACTTAGAGCTGATTCGTAAACAAAAGCTTAAGATGCCATTCGCTTGATCATCAGACGAATCAATGAGCCATAAATCATTGCTTCACTTAACTCTGTGTACAACTCATAATCCTTGCTCAAACGCCGAAATCGATTAAGCCATCCAAATGTACGTTCGACAATCCGAGGCTTAAGAATTAACCATTCCGCATCACTTAAGTCACTTGGGTAGGGTTTGCGGTGCGGATTTTCTATCGCAGGTAGACGGCTCATACCATTTCTTTGTGAGGCTGCGCCAAATTCTCTTGGCTTCCTTCTTTCTTTCTTTGTGTCCTTTGCGCCCTTTGCGGTTCGTTCCTTATATAGTTTGGAGTTTGGCGCATCTTCATACAGAATTGGTATCATCGACAACAACATAACTTCACTCGATTTAGCCTATAACTTGAGTAAAGCCAGATTCAGTCTTCTTTAGGTTTTCTTTACGAATCAGCTCTTACGCAGAAAACCGAGATATATACACTGTATAAAAAATTTTGCTATCATTGCATGGGAGGACAGATTAGCTTCGTTAATCTTTCTTTAATCACCATTTTAAGAGTTAACTTGACTTGAATTCTGGGAACTATCATAGAAGCTACCAAAATCTATTAGAAAACAAAATTCAAACAAGTATTAATGTTTAAATTAATTGCTCACATCCCTGACTATAGTATTACAACTTTAATTTATGAAGCTGCTGCCACAGTAATTTATCGAGCCTACTCAAAGGCTAACGAACACTCAGTTGTTATCAAACTGCTCAAAGCAGAGTATCCCACTATCAAAGAGATTGCTCAACTCAAGCACGAATACGAAATTATCCAAAATCTAAATATTGCAGGTGTAATTAAAGCCCATGAATTAATCAGTTATGACAACGGTTACAATAATGGTCTAGCACTGGTTTTAGAAGACTTTGGTGGAGAAACCTTAAAACATCAAATATCTACTAAAGGGATTGAACTTACAAAATTTCTTAACATTGCCGAGCAAATTACTGAAACTTTGGGAGAGTTACATACCCACCACATTATCCATAAGGATCTTAAGCCCGAAAATATTCTTTATAACCCCAATACCGAAAAAATAAAACTGATTGATTTCAGCATCGCTTCGCTGTTATCAAAAGAAAGCCCAGAAATTAGTAGCCTCAACCTTCTAGAAGGAACACTGGCTTATATGTCGCCAGAGCAAACCGGACGTATCAACCGAACCTTAGATTATCGTACAGATTTTTACTCATTAGGTGTCAGTTTCTACGAAATGCTGACGGGTCAGCTTCCCTTCCCCAATGCTCAAGACTCAATGGAGTTAGTGCATTGTCACATTGCAAAAATTCCAGTAGCTCCGCACGAGATTAATCCTAATGTACCATTGGCAATCTCTGCGATCGCTATGAAACTTCTGAGTAAAACTGCTGAAGACCGTTACCAAAGTGCTTACGGGTTAAAGGCTGACCTAGAACAAGCAGCGATACAACTGCAAACAAAAGGCAGCATTGACCTTTTTAGCTTAGGGCAGCAAGATTTTTCGCATCAATTCCAAATAGCTCAAAAACTTTACGGTCGGGAAGTAGAAGTGGCAGCTTTAATGGCTGCCTTTGAAAAAGTTAGCCTTGGTTCGAGTGAAGTTGTATTGGTAGGAGGATATTCAGGTATTGGCAAATCCTCACTAGTTAACGAAGTTCACAAACCGATTGTCCGGCAACGAGGTTACTTCATTGGTGGTAAATTTGACCAACTCAAGCGAGATATTCCTTATGCTTCTTTGATTCAAGCATTTCGAGAATTGATGCGACAACTGTTAGCTGAAAGCCAAGCCAGAGTTGAGGTTTGGAAAAATAAATTGCTACAAGCACTGGGAGTTAACGGTCAAGTTATTATTGATGTCATCCCAGAAGTAGAACTGATTATTGGGCAGCAAGCACCTGTACCGCAGTTAGGAGTTGCTGAGTCTCAAAACCGTTTTAATCGGGTGTTTAAGCAATTTATCCATGCCTTTACTGCTGCGGAACATCCTTTAGTACTGTTTTTAGATGATCTCCAATGGGCAGATGCTGCCTCTATAAAGCTAGTCGAGAATTTGATGACTGACCTAGAAAGTCAGTATCTATTGCTGATTGGGGCTTACCGAGATAACGAAGTTAGTCCCACCCATCCACTGATATTAATGCTAGAGGCAATTCGAGCATCTGGGGCAACTGTTGAAGAGTTGCTTTTGAAGCCATTAGCAACACCTCATATTACTCAACTAGTTTCTGATACGTTCAATTGCGAATCATCTCAAGCAGAACCTTTAGCTGATTTGCTATTCCAAAAAACCCAAGGTAATCCTTTTTTCTTAACTCAGTTACTAAAAGTATTGCATCAAGATAATCTCTTGAAATTCGATTATCGTTCGGGTTTATGGCAGTGGGATCTCAACAAAATTCAGTCACAAGCCATTACCGATAATGTAGTCGATTTAATGGTGAATAAAATTCAGCGATTGTCACAACCAACGCAGCAAGTTTTACAATTAGCTGCTTGTGTTGGCAACCGTTTTAATTTAGAAATGCTAGCTGTAGTCAACGAAAAATCTCCATCAGCAACAGCAATTGATTTGTGGTCAGCTTTACGAGCGGGATTAATTCTTCCTTTGAGCGATACTTACAAAATTCCTCAGTTGTTAAATCAGTCGGAATTGGCAACGTACTGCGATACTGCGGTACAAGTTGACTATAAGTTTTTGCACGATCGCGTTCAGCAAGCTGCCTATTCTTTAATTCCAATCGATCAGCAAAAACAAGTACACCTGAAGATAGGAAAGTTACTATTACATAATACTGAAAAATCCCAGTTAGAAGAACACCTTTTTGATATCGTCAACCATCTCAATGCTGGCGGTTCATTGATTGTGGAAACAGTAGAAAAATATGAACTGGCAGAATTAAATCTGAAAGCAGGTCAACGAGCAAAATCATCTTCGGCGTTTGTAACTGCACTCAATTTGCTAGAAACAGGGGTGAGCTATCTACCTGAAAATAGCTGGCAAGATAATTATTTACTTACCTTAAATTTATATTTACAATCTGGAGAAGCCGAATTTTTAAATGGTAAATATGAGGAAGCTTTGCTAATTTTTGAGCAAACTTTCAGGCAGGTAAAAACTACTCTTGATATGTGTCGAGTGAATGAATATCGGATTATGTGTTATCGGATGGAAAATGATTTAAACTCCGCTTATAAAATTGGGTTAAATACTTTGGAGCTTTTAGGTTTTGAGTTTACAGCTTATCCCGATGATGCATATCTATTGAAAAAACTTAATCATACTAAGGAAGTTATTGGCGATCGCTCAACTTTTAGTCTCGCAGAACTACCATCAATGCAAGACGAAGAGAAGCTAATGGCTCAACGCATCTTAAAAGAAGTCTGGCCTATTGCTTACTTTTTAGGATCTAAAGCGTTGCATATCACATCGATGAACATAACTCAACTTTCAGTTCAGTATGGCAACTCCCGAATTTCAGTATTTGGCTATATGCTTTATGCTTTTAATCTGGTGTTTCAATACGGTGAAGTTGATTCAGGTTATGAGTTTGGCGAACTATCTTTGCATTTGCATGAAATTTTAAGAACTAAGGAATTAGAAGCAAATATTCTGAATATGTGGGGCGGTTTGGTTTGTCATTATAAAGATCATATTAGCGAGAGTAAACCTTATTTATTGAAGGGATTTAATAGTGGTTTAGAAACAGGTTCTTATCAATGGTCTGGTTATTGTTCAGTTAATTTTTTATGGCAATCATTATTTGGAAATGAATCTTTAGAAAAAACCGCAGAGATAGCCGAAGATTTTATTCCTAGCCTCCGCAAGATTGACAAAAATATGTTGAACTACCATCTGCTGGCTATGGAAGCGATCGCTAACCTAACTAAGCCAGGAGAAAAGATTGACGAACTTGTTGGAACTTGGGCAGATGAACGGCAAGTCCTAGAGTTTGCATTGGCATCTTCAGATATGTTGAGTGCATTTGTAGTTTACATCTATAAACTTGCGCTCTGTAACTGGTATGGAGAATTTATCAAAGCTGTTGAGTATGCAGACAATGCCGAAAAATATGTAGGGGGAGCGCGAGGGATTTTTATTAATCCTGTTTTCTATTTTCAGCAAAGTATTGCCTTAGCAGGGGCTTATGCAGAGGTAGATACAGAAACTCAAGTTATTTATCTGGATAAACTAAATGTCAACTTAGAAAAATTCCAGCAATGGGCAATGCACTGCCCAACTAATTATCAACACAAATTTCTGCTGATTAAAGCTGAAATTGCTCGGATTCACCAACAAGATTATCAGGCAATGGAGCTGTATGACAAGGCGATCGCTTCTGCTGCCGAAAACGGTTATTTACAAAATGAAGCCTTAGCAAACGAACTCGCATTTCGATTTTACTTAGCCAAGGATAGGAAAAACTTTGCCAAAGTTTATTTAAAAGAAGCCCGCTATGGCTATTTAAAGTGGGAAGCTACAGGTAAAGTTCGGCAACTGGACGAACAATATTCGCAACTTTTTAGAGGTACAGTCGAGCGGCGTACCGCTACAAAGCAGATTCAGGATATTGCTGAAGCTAAAACCCAAACTCTAGATTTAAGCACAGCGATTAAAGCGTCTCAAGCACTCTCAAGCGAGATGGAGTTAAATCCTCTGCTGGAGAAAATGATGACGATCGCGATCGAGAATGCTGGGGCCCAAATGGGTTATCTACTTGTAAAACGGGAGAACCAGTGGGTGATTGAAGCCGAAGGAAGCATTGATCGAGATGAAGTGACAGTGCGATCGTCAAGTCTGTTTCAAGTAAAGCATAAACTACCAGTTTTGCTGATTAACTATGTTGAAAGAACAAAAGAAAATTTGGTTTTAGACGATGCTAGCCACACAGAACGTTTTGTGAGTGACAATTATATTGTTGCCAATCAACCCAAATCAATTTTGTGTTTGCCTTTCTCTCATCAGGGTAAGCTAACTGGAGTTCTTTACCTGGAAAATAACCTCACTACCGGAGTTTTTACCGCAGAGCGATTAGAAGTACTAAACTTATTGACTTCGCAAGTTTCCATCTCTATAGAAAATGCTCGGCTCTACACAAATTTGCACATATACTCCCAGGAGTTAGAGATTTCGGAGACACAAGCGCGTGAGAAAGCAAAGCAGCTAGAGCACACACTTGATGAATTGAAGCTTACCCAGTCCCAGATGGTGCAAAGCGAAAAAATGTCTAGCCTGGGGCAGTTGGTGGCAGGCGTTGCTCACGAAATCAATAACCCAGTCAGCTTTATCTACGGCAACCTGACTTACGTAAATAATTATGTCAAAGATTTGATGAGTGTAGTACAACTTTATCAGCAGCAAAACCAGAATTTACCGCCTAAAGTTCAGAATGAAATAGATGCACTTGACTTAGATTTTTTGATGGAAGACTTACCTAAGCTGTTGGCTTCCATGAAAGTGGGAACTGATCGCATTCGCCAAATTGTATTATCTTTACGAAACTTTTCCCGCCTAGACGAAGCTGAAGTCAAAGCCGTTGATATCCATGAGGGCATTGATAGCACCCTAATGATTTTGCAAAATCGGCTCAAACCCCAACCAGACTCTCCCGGAATTCAGGTAATACAGGAGTACGGCAACCTGCCACCTGTAGAGTGCTACCCTGGACAGTTGAATCAGGTATTTATGAACCTGCTCGCAAATGCGATCGACTCTTTGGAAGAATTTAACAAACATCGGACTTATGCCGATATTGCACATCAGCCAAGTATCATTACAATTCGTACTACTGTTGAAGGCGATTTTGCCGTCATCCGCATTGCTGACAACGGTTCTGGTATCAGTGAAGATGTGCAGCGCCAACTCTTCACACCCTTTTTTACTACCAAAACTGTTGGTAAAGGCACTGGCTTAGGGTTATCTATTAGTTACCAGATTGTGACTAAAAAGCATCGAGGAAAGTTGAAATGTGTATCAGTTTTAGGAGGAGGGGCTGAATTTATTGTTTCTATTCCCCTTCACTCTCAGTAGAATCCCTAACACTGTATGGTTAGAATCCCATAAATATGATGAATTATAAATCGTAAATCCCCACATTGCGATCGCTTCTAGGCACGATTATTAGACTTCTTGGCATTTGTCGGGAAAAGGGGAAGATGGGGTTCCCTCTGGGGATAAGGGGTGGGGGGAAGGGGAAAAGGTTCTATATTGTCCCTTTCCCCTTTAACCTTTACCCTTTTCCCCCCTCTTGCAAAAAGCACAAATGCCAAGAGGTCTATTGTCTAGCAAAAGCCAAGTCACTCTCAATTAACTTGGCATCTGTTAGGTTAGCCCCACTCAAATTGCACAAGTGAAAATTTGCCCCTCTTAGGTCTGCTAATGCGAGATTAGCTCCTGTTAAATCTGCATTAGTGAGGTTAACTTCACTTAAGTTAGCGCTACTTAGGTTAGCACCTCTAAGTGAAGCTTGTTGCAAGTTTGCCCCACTTAGATTTGTCCTCATTAGATATGCCTTACTGAGGTCGGCTCCACTTAAATTAGCAAGGCTTAGGTCTGCTGCTGTTAAATCAGCTTTACTGAGATTAGCTTTACTTAGGTCTGCCCAACTCAGCTTTGCATAACTTAGATTAATTTCACTCAGCTTCGCTGATCCAAGTACTGCACACCTCAAATTAGCATTAATAAAATTTCTTTCTCCTATTGCATAACGGCGTAAAATTTCATCAGTTGTTACTCTGTCTAAAATAGCTTTTGAAGCACCTTGGTAACACCATGTAGCTTCTAATAGTTTAGCAGCAGTGTTAACAGCTACCTCATCATCAGCAGCCACAATTACACCATTGCAACCATCCCACTGAGCGTTAAGCATCAGGGCAATCTCACTAGCGGCAGCAATTGAGTCAAATAATAAAACAGAGTCTTTGTGCCCTTTCAACCAGTTATTCCAAATAATCGAGATAATATTTTTCATTTTTATAAGTTTTGGCACTTTCAAACGATTACGGCTTTAAGTTCTAGATATTAATCATGCCTCTTTTTTTCGCTACTTTGTGACAGAGCGCTGTACAAAGACCTACAACACTGATGCAGCCTATTTACAGCGCCCAGTCACAAAACAGTTACACTCGACTTAAGTACAAATGTCTGCAAAAAGTGAATTACCTACACCGCCTGAGTAGAGGTCAGTGTAAGCTTCTAGCGTTTTAACACTACCAGAACTGCTTTCTATTTTTAGCTAACTTCTAAGCAGCTGAATCTGAGCGTTCTATTTGCTGCCGAATGGTATCAATAGAAGCATTAATGCCAGCCAGTTTGGACTCTAAATCATCTCGCATCCAAATCAAGAATCTTAATTTCCGCTCTAAGCTAGCTTTGTGCGAAATGGGTTCGCTTCCATAACAGACATTACCCCAAAAAGGAAACATAGTTTACCTCTGCATTTAGCTTTTGTAAGAGTGCAATATATTGCACCACTACATTCTGACTAATAACAATCAGACTGATATGTGTAACAACCGACCATTATTGTACGTGCTTAACGAATGCTTGCTAAAAATCATCTCTTGATAATTATTTAGTTTGTATATTTTGAACACCTGAGACTAATTACGGTCTATCCTACCCGAATTGATGGATTTCCGCTTTCTCGTCTAAGGGTTTTCACTGCCTTTTTTATGCTTTTTTGGTGTTTGTCGCCTTTATCGGATGAGTGATTGTTTGTGAAACCTATCTTGGTTCTTGTCAGATTTTGGTGATGATGAAAGGTTACGCACTTTAAGGCAGAAGGCAGGAGGCTCAGTTGGCAGAAGGTTTTAAAACGTTTTCTTATCCGGGCATGGGATTTGTGACTTCATTCTTGCGATCGCTTACGGCTTTCTTATGATACAGATGTTCTATAATCCAAGCAGAGCTTCAATTGTGGTAATTTTTCCTTCCTCTGCCCTTTGCCGTCTGCCTTCTGCCTTACCCCAACCGAGATCACCAAAAGTTGCCAAGAACCCCTATCTTGTTCTTGGCTTTTATGTCTGGCTTTCCCTCTTCTTCTCTGTATCTTCACATAATTGGGTCAATTTTAAATTTTCAAATAAGCCCTCTAAGGGAGTCACAGACTAGTTTTGAAGTTTTCGGAGACGTTTAGTAAGAGAAATTACCCTTGACTGATCAAGGAACAAGTCAGATTATGACTACTGTAAGGTGTAAGGAGACTTAATGATAAAGCTTCATTTACGTTCAATGCGCTCGAGTATTTCCTCTGCGCTTAGCTTTGCTATGACTCTGAGTATGGCCGTTAACACGCCACTATATGCTCAAACCCTCACTTCACAATCGACTCCGTTAGATCACCTTAAGGCCGCACCTCGACCTGTATTTAAAAAAGGCAATACTCTGTTACCTTTGGGTCAAGCACATTGCGGGCTATCGAAAGATACTTACATTGAATTAGCTAACTATTGGGGATACGGACTACCAATAGAGAAGGCCGATTTGACAAAAGTTGCCCTAGCTAATCCTGGTCGCTATCAACCTGTAGTTATGGTAGGAGGACTGTATAGATTTTATGATAACTACGATGGGCGTAACTCCGATCTTCCCAAGCTGCCACCGAACACCTGGATACGTGACAAAAATGGGAACATCATTTTTGAAGGTGGCCGAGCAAAAGTGAGTCCTGCCGCACCAAATGAGACATTTGAAATCATCGGTAATTATTACGGTCAACAGTTAGGTCAATTAGAGAAATCTGCTGGCCAACCTATCAAGTTGATAGTTAACGAAGGTGAGAGTGGGCTTTGGATTGTTGCTGAAGCTTCAGAGGAGTTCGTAAGACAAGACCCGACAGTCAATGCAGATTTTAACAACTCTGGTCTGAACGACTGGTTCGCCTACATATCTCGGAACAAAGCACGACAGGAAAGAGTTCTAAAAGAGGCTCTATTTAAGCGCTTGCAATCTAGACCAGTTTATTCATGGTATCAAGAACAATACGGTACTGAGCGTGGTCGCTGGGCTGGATGGCCTTGGTATATGTTCTTGTACGAGCATTTCCTAGACTCTTCTCGCAAACCAATAGTATCTGACTATACTGCACCAGAGATGTATTATAATTTTCATAACTCTGGTTGGAGTGGTATACAACCAGATCATTTGGTGCCATGGGACGCATTGACGCAAGCACTAAATAATATCTCTGGGGCAATCAGTCTGGGACAGAAGTTTACTTATCCTTGGACAAGTATGGGTTGGGAAGGTCAACCAATCTCCAGTCCTGATAGCTTTATGGGTATGATGAAAACTTACTACACCGCAGGAGCGATCGGGTCTGTGACCATGTATCCTGTATGCAGTGGATCGTTGTGGCAGGCACTCTACTATAACAAGCCAATTGGTGCTACAACTCCCACACTGATTCGGCAATTAACAATACAAGGTCATGTACATGCATTGTTCTCACATTTGGAAGAGTACTTGCGTAGGGGCGACCTTTTGCCAGGGCCAAATCTGCATCCCTATCAAAGCTCGACTAAGATATTGCCAGCAATGGAGTTCCCTGCGGAAGGTCAGACAACGCAAGTACAAGGTAATTGGGGGGGACCTGTTACAATACCAACAGCTCGTGTGCTGGCACGCAAAATTCAAGGCGAAGATCGTTGGCTAGTTACTGCTTGGGCGAATGTGGGCAGTGACCGCGATGTGAAGGTGAAAATTGATAACAAACTGGGAACTCTGACTTTACGTGCTAGAAAGGCGGGGTCTGTGTATGTCGTCAAACTTGTAAATGGTCTGGTTCAACAGACTCTGATAGATTCTGATGCTATGAACCCGACTAAGTTTTTGTCTCCTTAATATCAGAACTCACGCACAAAGGTTATCTGTTCAGATTGGGTGTAAGGGTGTAGGAATAATTCTTAACTCTTGTAGAAACGCGATTAATCGCGTTTCTACTCCTAACTCAGCACTCAGCACTCTCAATACCCAATTTCCGTTGCTTTATGGCTTGAGCCGGATTACCTGCATAAATTGTCATTGGCTCTAAAGAACTACTAGTTACTCCCCCTAAGGTAAGCACTGCTCCCCGACCAACAGTAACTCCTGGACCAATTATTGCCTTAGCTGCAATCCAACTACTTTCTTGAATGTAAATAGGTGCAGTAATCAGTTTAAAATCAGGATGGTTCCAATTGTGATTGCCAGTACAGAGATAAACACCTTGAGATAGACATACATGACTTTCAATAGTTACTGGAGCAAGGTTATCAATCCAAGCATCTTCTCCAATCCATACATGATCCCCAACTATCAATCGCCAAGGGAATTTGATGCGAACTCCTGGCTTTATCCGGACACCTTGACCAATTTTTGCTCCAAAAGTACGAAGTAGCAAAACTTTTAAGCCTGACATGGGAAGCAAATCACTTTGTACTAGGGGTGAACCCAAAAAGTACCACAGAAGTTGCTTCCAGTAAGGTGCGCCAGGAATATAATTACCGACTGTGTAGCAATTTAGATGCATATTAGGGTAAATCAATAGCAGCCTGAAAGCTGGTTCCTGTATGACCTGTGACAATCCAAAGTAGAGAGCGCCCTAGATCGCGAATAATAGGAGAAATAGTTTCTTTTTTAGATTGATCTGATGGTACAGAAATTGGCGTAAATGCAATACCTTGGCTACCAAGAATTAGGGTGGCGATCGCCTTGGCTCTAGGCATATGATAATCGGAGGTAATTAGGTAAATATGGTGTATATGTTTACCCTTGAGTTCGGGGACAACTGTAGTAAAGTTTGTAACAGTATCAACAGCACGGTAATCAAGGTGAAGACGGTTTTGTGATATACCAGCAGCCTGAAAAATCGGTCGCACTAGTTTAGGTGGAGTACCTGAAGAAACCCAAACTTCTAAAGAAGGATACCAACGAGCAATTTCAGCAGCAGTCTGTTCTCGATCTGTCCAACCACCAAGGGTGAGTATAGCTTGCGGTTGAGGGGCTTGGTAAAGGGCGATCGCTATATCCAGGGGAATGATAGCTAGCAAAATCAGGATAAGGCCTGTAAGAAAAAAAATCCAATATTTTTTTAGTTGGCGATGAAAGCGATTCACAATTATACTCACCTATCGAAGTATATTCTCACGACATGCAGGTAACTGCCCAGCAACGCATAGCTGCTGAAACAGTAAATTTGCTAACGCTTGGTTGCCTGCCTCATTTGGGTGTATACCATCTCGAAACAAGGTTTCCACTTTTTTCTTCGGCAAGCTTGACCACTGGATCTCAGTGTCGATTAAAGGAACCTGTAAAGACTTTAGTTGCTGAATAAACTCCAATTTATACTTAGGTGGGTTGTTGGAGGGAACTAAGTTAGAAAGTTCAGGTACGAACAGGACAAAAATTGGAATTTTTTGAGCACGAACTAGCTTTACAATAGCTTCTAGGCTTTGCATGTTCTGCTGGAACTGGCGATCGGGTTCCGCAGATAAAGGAGTTAATGAAAAATCAGAAGGTGCAGAATCAATTTTAAAAATTTCTAATAACCTTGGCCAGGTATAGCGAGTCCAAGCTTCTTGAATTGCAAGTAGTGGTCGATGAGTTGGGAAATTAGGGTCATTTCCTACAGGAGCACTAGTACTTGTAGGTTGAGCTAGATCGTTAGTGCCAATCTCCAGAACAACAACATCACTCTCAAAAGTGCCGAACTCACGTAAATATCCTAATTGGTTACCTATTCCCCAAGAGCCAGCAGAGGCATTTAGTACTTCTACCGGGTGTCCGGTAGCCAATATTTTAGACTTAAAGAGTTCAGTGATTATTTGCTGTTGATCGGTAGGACTACCACCATTAAGAACTGAATCACCTATCATCATAATTCTCAGTATTCCTTTAGGCTTTTCTGGAGTAATTAGCTCTGAACGCTGAGAATACTGGTTGTACTCAATTCTTTTACCAAAGCGAAATATTTTTTGGTTCGCTTGAAAGCGATAACCTGTGTAAGTATCTGCTTGACTTAATACCGGATTGCCCAGTCCTAGTAAAAGTCTTAAAGAAATTTCAGTAATTATTAGAGTAAATGTTATATAAATAGGTATTCTATATTTACGAAAAAATTTCTTCATCAATTTATACTAACGTCGTTTTGACCTAATTTTTCATATTCAACTAAGCGTATTGATAATAAAATTTCGGCTAGCATTCGCTGGAAAGCGTAATACCAACCTGCCCATCCGTCTAAGATTCCTCCTTTTAAAATTAAACAATAAAACAAGATAATAAATGGAGCAAAAAGCTTTTGTTTGCGAATTCGATCTGCCAAACTTAGTTCACTAACTGGAGTTGCTAATAACTTCTTGACTTCAATCACCATGTAGCTATCTTGAGCCTTCAACCATCGACTTAGAGGTTTGCGATCGTCGTGATAAATGTATGTATGTAGTGTTTTAGATTTCCCTTCAACTACAACTCTATGGCAATGTCCATCATTTTCATAAATGGCTTTTGTGCGATTATACAGTATTTTTCTAGGTGGAAGTAAAGTACCACGTAATGGTTTACCAAAAACACAATATTTAAATCTAACGTTATAGGCATCTATATCTGTTCCTAAAGGAAGAGCTTTGATTTCATCAATTAACTCATCAGTTAAGATATAATCAGCATCTAGCGATAATACCCATTTAGATGTAATTTTTGACAGACCATAGTTGCATTGACTAGCAAAAGAATCAAACTTCCTTTGGAAAATTTCTATTTGAGGATAAGAAGATAATATATCTAAAGTTTTATCTGTGCTATAACTGTCAATAACGACAATTTTTTTAGCCCAAGTGAGACGTTGAAGAGTACGCTCAATATTCGGAGCTTCATTGTAAGTAAGGATAAGAAGGGTAAGTGTTTCTAGCATAGTTAAAAGAATTTTTTTAAATCGATTTAGAGTTTGGAAGATGAAATGTACATAAAATTGAATTATAAAATTTTATAATGTCTCATTCTAGCTAGTATTAACCTTTACGCTTCAGTGGCAATAAAAAAGATTCTAAATAAGTTAAAATATAACTCAAAAATATAATTATTGCTAAATATATAAATACCATAATTAAAAAAATATTTATACCAATAGATTTAAATAAGGCAAAGGCAGGACGAATTGGGGGACTGTGTAGAAGGTAAAAACTATAAGAAATACTACCTAAAAAAACTAAAAAGTTATAGATAGGTAAAATATATCTAGTTAGTAAAGCTAAAAGAGTCAAACCGAGAAATGAGGCAATCGTTAAATTGAAATTGCTTGCAATTAATCTAATTACTTCAATTGGTTGATAATTAATAAATATTCCCATCAAGATACTTAGTAATAAAATTATTACAATCAGCTTCTTGTTGGAAAATATATCAGTTATTGTTTGATTTTTTTCTTTTAATGAGTAAGCGAGTACCATACCTAGACTGAATTCGGCAATGCGATTAGGAGCTAGTCCTAATATATATATGTAACTATATTCTGAAAGAGAACTTATTAATCTAGACAGGGTATAAATAGCAAAACATATAATTAAAAAATTAATTTTTTTAGTTTTTAAAAGTAACCAAAATAATAATGGAAATAAAATATAAAACTGAATTATAAGACCAATAAACCAAAATGCGTCCGGCCCATACCAAAAATATTGAGGAAAAAATACTCGCAAACCAGTTACACTTAATAAAAAGCCTATATTTAAAGGCATATCTGTATATTTACCTTGAAGCGTTCCGGTTACGAAAAAGAGGATATGAGCAAATATATATAAAGGATATATTCTTAACAATCTTCGTACATAAAAGTCTTTCCATGATAAACTAATCCATGAATTACTGGCATTATTAGCCATTTTACTCATCATGGAAAATGTTAAGCCAAATCCACTTACTAAAATAAATACATTAACTCCAGCAAATCCAAAACTTGCTAATGTTCTGATATTGAATATTTGTTGATTGGCTGGTAACATCAATTGATCGATGTGATACCAAGCGATCCATAAAATTGCTAGTCCTTTAACTATCTCTAGAATATTTGAATGATAAGTAGATCGAGAGTTAATTGTAGTTGCTAAGGGATGTGGATTTATGTTCATATACTTTAATCAACGTATATTATAATGAAAAGCTAGTTTTGCTTTTGGAAAGTACTGTGCAATTAATTTATACTATTCTCATAACCAATGACTGAAATATGTTTTAGTTATTTGCTCAGAGAGTGGTAATATAGCGCTTCCTATACAACTGAGATATAGCGAGGTTCATTACAGTAAACTTCTTAGCATTGACAATGTATCTCACTAAAATTAGAAACGCTATATCTTACAGAAACTTGAGCGAATGTTTTGGATTAAACTAAGATGCTAGAACACAACATGGATTTCCAAAGATAGGGAAATCTACCTGCAAACTTAAAGTTGATATTTGTATAATTCTCGGCTTCAAGTAAAGTATTCAAAGTTGCTACAGAAAAAAACTTTATGTGACCACCATCCCAGAGAGTAGTGAAGTGTTGATCCATTTTGCCTGTGACAGCAAGAAGCAAGTTTTTGAGATAACCATGATAAGGTGTAGTGATAATTAAACAACCATTAGGTTTGAGAATTTTTTTAGCACTTTTAATTAATTCTTTTGGAAAAAATAAATGCTCAATTACCTCAGCAGCGATAACAATATCAAATTTATCGCTTATTTCTCCATAAGGTAGATTGTAGATACTACCTTGAATAAAGTTGCAATTGGGAAAAGTCTGTTTAGCTAATTTAACACCTGAGGCTGATTCTTCAATACCAACAACCTCATAGCCCTGCTGTGCAATTAAGTTACTCAAACTACCATTACCACAGCCAATATCTAAAATCTGAAGCTTTTTTTGATTGTTAAGAAGTACAGAATATTCGGATATCATCTCCATCAGAGGTTTGAATAGATAAATATGATGGTGCGATGAATTGGCAGATTCATATTGGTATTCGTACTGGTTCATAATATTTGAATTCATCGGTTTAATCTTAATCACTCATTGTTTATTATTTGTGTTGGCTGATACCAGGAACAGACTGATTTTCAATCATGTCTGTATAAACTGAAATCAGTTTTGATGCAATACGATCCCATGTGTAATTTTCACATATCAATTTACGAGCGCGATCGCCCATTTTTTTTGCCTGCTGAGGATTTATGAAATAATTCTCTAAAGCATCGGTAATCGCTGTCACATTCATTTCTGGGACGTAACCTATTTGGTTTTCTTTGACAACAGCAGCTAGAGCTACACCAGGAGTAACAAGAACAGGAACACCTACAGCTAATGCCTCTAAAACTGAGACTGCAAAGTTTTCTGAGTAAGAAGTAAGCACAAAAAGGTCTGAACCTTGCATCAATATATCTTTTGTTTCACCTTCTACAAATCCAACAACCAGGGTGCGATCGCGCAATCCGTTTGAGACAAGCAGAGATTCTATTTGAGCTTCGTAATCTGGAGTACCATTGCCTGCAAGTATGAAAGTAAAATGGTAGTGAGTAAGTTTGCTCAGAGCGGGAATCAGATACTCTAACCCTTTTTTATAATGCAGCCGAGACAAAAATAAAATCACAGGTTCGTTTAGGGGAATGTTAAACTTTTGCCGCAGACGTTTAGGCGCATCAGAAATCTGGGTTGGCAAAGACAATCCAAGGGGCAACACAAAGTTAGATGTTTGTAGTTCAAGTAGGGACACTTCTTGCTGTTCCTTTTGGGAAGTAAAATGGATAGTCTGGCTGCTGTTAAGATTTGCTTGCTCTATGAGTTGAAAGTAGGTTTGCTTTCTACGTTTGCTCTGTTGTAAAGACCACTCACATAGTAAACCATGTGGAGTGACTATATAAGGAACTTTTTTCAGGCGGGCGATTGCCATTGCGATTGTAGACGGATAAGAAAATAGAGCGTGAACGTGTACAAGTTCATATTTAGAGATATTTTCCCAAAGCCATTGAGTAAACTGAGCAGAGAAAGCGTATTCTCTAACCATTTTGACGTTGGGTGAAAAACGGTGAAAAAACCAGACTGGAACGTGTTCATACTCAATGCACTTCTGTAAAGGGACATCAAGTAAGTTATCACCATCATCGTTAGTTGTAGCAATCTCAGCATAAACATTGTTGGTTTGCAATGCCCTAACCATGTCTAAAACAGCTTGACTAGTGCCGCCACGAACTTTTGTCACAGAAGCAATAACGTGGAGAACTTTCATTAATAACAATTAGTAAGTTAAAAACAACCCGACATGAAAATAAATATTATTTTTTTATCAAAGTTTGATTTGGCACTCTTTATGACCAGATGTACTTTTTTTGCATATTATCTACATCAAGTAAATACTTTCCCAATGATAAATATGTCATGAGTGCTATTACAGGGAAAGACAGATTTCCAAGTAAAAATGGTTCTCCAAAACTTCCTATTAAAATAGATGATAAACCAGCAACAATGGTGCTAGTATGCAAAAAGTAATGAGGTTTTTTGACACCTAATTTGTGAAGTTTAAGGATCATTTGTAGACATCCTAATCCCATCATTATTAAAGGTATTAATCCAAACAACCCTGTGGTACTGGCCGTAGCTAACCATGAACTTTCACCAAAAACTAAACGATCTCCATCTAATGGACTACCAAAAAGTGGGTTATTAATGAAACCAGTCCACATACCTTGCCAAGCACCTTCTCGGGTATTACCACCTGAGACGAATCTATCAGTTAATAAAGTATAATTAGTAGTTCCTGAATCTTGATGTATAAATGACAATATAATAGCTAAAATTAGTCCAATGAATAATCCAAAGCGCAGCAACATACCTATTCTAAAGCGATAGAAAAGCAGAATCGAGGTTATGCACATGATCATACCAGTGCGAGAACCTGTTAAGAATAAAAAGTAGGCGTTAACAAATAGGAAAGCTATCCAAAATAATTTTACCCAATCCCAACGTCTACGGCTTTCAATCAAGAATATCAAGCTGGGAATTATAACTGATAATAAAATGGAAGCATGTATTGGATTACCAGTAGTTCCAAGAAAGCGTCCTTGATGAAATGCTATAGGATACATGTTAAAAGCTCCTTGGTAGATACAAGCGCTCGCAAACATAACACCAACCATTGCAAGTGACCAAACGCCTAAGTGGAAATTATTGTCATCCTGTAACCATTTGGAAGGGCCTGATTTTACCATGAGCAATACTGCCCCAAATGAGAGTGCTGCTTGAAGAGCAAATCCTTGATTACCATATATCAATATTTTTAAAAATATTACGGACTGAACTGCTATTAGGTAGTTTAGAGGCTGTGGAAGCAACGTCTTACGCCATCCACTTCTTGTCTGTAATGCCAACAGCAGAAGCAAAGCCAGCACAACAATGGTTAGGGGACGACCAATCTCGCGTAGCTGCTGTAATGGAAAAACTAAAGGGGGAGGCTCCTGTATCCATTGATCTTGAAATTTTCCTAGTGAAGCTACATAACAGCAAAGTGAGAATAAGAACCAAGCTATACGAGGGGATCGTCTGGCTTTGTCCAACACTATTAAGCCGATAGCAATGCCCAGGAAAGCATAGGGACTAATGATCAACTCAAAAAGTTTACTAATATAGTCTGGAGCCATGTTTTAGGTCTAAATGTTAATAAGACAAAAGATTATAAAAATTTTACGCGACTAGATTAATTGTATTTTTATCACCTGTTTTGCTCTGGTGTACATTGTGTAACAATTCTTGCCAACGAGTTGCCCAGATATTTGCAGCGTAAGGGGCTGCTAATTGTTGCGATCGCTTTCCCCAAGTTGGCAACTCAGCATACTGCTGGTGTAAAGTAAGCATTGCTCTAGCTAAAGCTTTGGGATTTTCTTTAGGTATAGTTAATCCATTATACCAAGGTCGCAGTATTTCAACCGCAGAACCACAGACATCAGTACAAATAATGGGTAGCCCAGCCGCAGCAGCTTCTACTAAAGCTAGCGGCCAAGGGTCAAATCGACTGGGTAAAATAAAAGCTCCTGCCGATCGCCATATATTTCGCATTTCTGATGGTTGTAAAAATCCTCGATTCTCAATTCCTGGTTTTCCCTCCAGATGTGATTCCAATGCTCCTTGTCCGCAACATACCAAAGTCCAAGGATTCGATACTTGAGAACGATAAATTTGGTAAGCTTCTACTAAAACATCAATTGCTTTAACTGGAACATAGCGACCAACAAATAGAAATGAACGCGGCCATTCAGACTGGAGGCGTTGTTCCCACAATGGAGACCAAACATCATAATCAATACCATAAACTCCATGCGCTATATTTGCTCCTTCAATTCCTAAACGTGAAGCATATTGCCAACTACGTTCTCCAGCAACAACAACGCTATTTATACATTGCAAATAAGAACGAAGAAACAAAGGAGCTAAATGTTGTTTCCACGTACCCCACCAAGGGGTATCCATCGTCATCACTAAGGCTGTTTGAGATAATTCACCAGCAAAGGCCAGCTGACGATAAGGTTTATGCAACCAACCGCAAAGGACAACTACATCTGGAGATTCTGTCAACACCAAACCTTTGATTAAATTTGCATCTTGTCTTTCTTGTATATCCAAGAGTCGGCAAGGAATACCCTGCATCAATTCATCGGTAAATGCTGTTTCTGTACGAGCTTGAAAGGCAATAACAAATACATCAATTTCTGATAATTGATGCAGAGCTAGCCAGCAGGCTGCCATGTAACCAGAGATGTCAGACCAGCAAAAAACAACTTTTATACCCATAAAGATTTGTTGATTTTAAGCAAATTCGTGTAAAGCAGTTACTACCCTGTTTACACATCGCAACCAAGTATGTTCTGCTGCATGTTTGCGGCCTCGTTGCACATATTGTTCGGCAAGACGAGGATTTGCTTCTAAGTTTATAAGTATTTCGGCGATCGCATCAGTTTCTTCTGGATTAACAACAATTCCAGCATCCCCAACAACTTCAGGAAGAGAAGCTCTATTACAAACAATTGCCGGAGTACCTACAGCCATTGCTTCTAGCGCGGGCATACCAAAGCCTTCATAGAGAGAAAGAAACAAAAGCGATGATGCTTGGCGTAGTAATCGGGGTAGCTCTTCGTCTGGAACCATGCCCAACAATGTGATATTAGAATGGGCTTTCGCTGCTTCAATGTAATCAGCTTCTAATTCACCAGCCACAACAATCTTTAAATTACTTTTGCGCTCAAGGAGAGCCTTGGCAACAGCAAGAACATAATCACCTCCTTTTTTTTGACGCAAACCACCTATGACCAAAGTATAAAGTGCTTCGACAGGTCGCTTTAAATCTGCTGAATTAATTGAGGTAATATCAAAGAAAGACTGCTCAACGCCATTTCCAACTACCACAATCTTATGGGGATCGCCTCCTAATAATTCCACCATCCGTTGCTTGGAAAATTCTGAGACAGTAAAAACAACCCGACAGTCAGATAAAGCACGACGCACCCAACGCCCCCATTTGTAGCGAAACCATTGATGTTGCCAAGTACGTGACCAGGGTAAATTTGTTTCAAATGCCTGTACGTCATGGATTGTAACAGCAACCGGGCATTTCAGCACCGGGATGTAAGTTTCCATCGGTGCGTAAAGCCAATCTATCTGTTCTGGCAAGTATTTATCCATACGAGGATAGCCAAATAGTTTCCATGTTCGCTCAGTGGGATTTTCTAGCCCAGGGAAAGTACGCTTGGATAGTTCTCGTAAGGGGCAGCGCCGGTCTAATTTACCATCTTTTCCTAACCATTCTTGCGAGAAAAAAAGTTCTAAATTTACTTCTTTTTTGTCCTTAATACCTAATAAAATATTGTTTATATGTCGTCCAACTCCTGTACAAGGAAGATAGGTTCGGATGGGATGAATATAAGTAACTATGTTCATAAATAGATAAAGATAAAATCAGTTTTAAATACAGCGTATTACAGGTTTATGAGATACAAGAACAGGTTCATCAATCAAATTCATATTTTCTCCGAATTATTACAGTAGGCTTTATCAGAGGTATAATTAATTTATTAATTTATTTTTTAAGCTTATTTTTACTGCAAAAATTATGGTATGTAATATTAAAAAAACGTTGTCTTCGGCAAGTTTCAATAGGAATCAAAATTAGCAAATTCCAGACAAACATCCAATAAAATGAAGCCATTTTTTTGAAAGGCATACCTACTAATAAATATCTATAAAATAAATACTTATGAGGCATTAAAATATTCAATCTGTATCCTGCCCAATGAATAAGAATTACCCTCTTATTGTGATCTAAACCCCCATAATCCCACAAATAGTATTTTCCATCTTTTTGGTAAATTTTTCCTGATTGTCTTGCCCACCCGTTTTGGCATATGCCCCCAATTACTTCTGCAAGATGCCCGTAGCGCACAGGTTTCATATCGCAGCAATAGTTGATGAAGGTTTGATCTGTATTACGAGGGTTGAGTTGATCTCGTATTTTCAACGCACCCTCTGCTAATAATTCAAACTCTTCTATTGAAAACAGACCTTTACGGGAAGCCCAGAGACCAGATAGGAATCCACGCCCTCGATCCTGTCTTAAAAGTTCCTGACGAAATGCTCCTAGCTCGTAAACTTGATCGATGGCACAGTCATAGTGTAGAAAGTCAAATTTAAGGGTTTCTACTGCTTCAATAAAAGTCTTGAGTTCTGCTAACACAATTTGTCGAGCATCTAGGTACATAAAATACTCTAATACTCCCCAAAAAGACGCATAGCGTCTGAACCAATAAGGGCCAGTAGGGGTGTAACCTAGCTCAAATGCTTGACCGATCGCCTCTAATCGAGAAAATGATGAATCAGTATATACTTCAAAATTGTAAGTATCGCTTAATTTTAGCAAGCGATCGCACTGCTCATTAAAAGGAATCAGAATCAGGCGTAAATCTGGGTTAAAGGTTCTGAAGCTATTGAGAAAAGCGATCGTCCAATCATAAACAACATCATTTGCCGAAAAATAAACTCCAATACTCTTAGAGGGAGGCATATATATTCTGTATTTAATTAATAGAAATCCTATAATTAACTTAAACTAATATATTCCTCGATATTTACGTAAAGCAACGAGCCATTGACTAGGAAGCAGATTACGCATTTTACTAATAATGGTTTTTTGCAACCAAAAATTTTTGTATTCATTGAGGAAATACAAGTCTTGCTCAAACGATTTACCAAAGTATCTTCTGCAAAGAGACCAACGCTCTTTAGTAAAATTCAATAAATCTCTAGATACTCCTCCTGAAGCATCAAATCTAGAAATGACTATAGGAATTTCCTGAAAGCGATAGCCAGCAACGTAAACTTTAGCTATGAAATCATGATCCGCACACCAATTTAATAACGTATCGAAAGGATATTGAACTTGTAGTTCTCTTCTAACAAAAATACTCTGATGGCAAGCAGGTATTTCACGCCATATTATAGACAGGTCATACGGCTTACGCTGATAGGTACGATAGCCGTACCTATCATTAAAAACAGATTCAACTCCTCCATAAACAACATCTACTGAATTATCAAGATATTCTGCTACTTTAGTCAGTGTATCCTCTGCAAAAAATTTATCGCCGGAATTCATAAAAATTACCCAATCCCCGGTAGCCGCTAAGGCTCCTTTGTTCATAGCATCATAAATTCCTGCATCTTTTTCACTAATCCAATAAGATATATTTGCACTATTTTCGCGCAGAAAATCTGCCGTACCATCCTCAGAACCACCATCAATAACGATATATTCTAGGTTCTGATAAGTTTGAGAGATAACATTTGAAAATGTTTCACTTAAATCTTTAAGTCGATTGTATGTAACTGTAATAATAGAAATCTTTGGTAAATTTCGATCCCAATTTTGCTGCTTTTTGAACACTCTTATGCTCCCATAAGCTTTGCTTTTCACTTTTCATACTTAGTTTAAGTAACTTCAGGCATTTTTAAAATTTGAACTTATGTACTATCATTAATAGTCCTTGAGCAATTAAGGTATTTCGCTAATTAGTAATCTCTTTTAAGGCTAGTCTTCTACCCTTTTGTTCAGCTTGATGGAAACGAGATACTCTGAAACCATATCTTAGACCTAAGTACAGCGAATATATCTTTGATGACCTCCAAAATTGTTGAGCCAAAATAGTACCCCGAAAATATGCCAGGATGGTTTGTGAGTAAGCAAGTCCTTCTACTAAACGCAAGAGATAGTCTTCTTTCAAACGATTAGAAGGTATTAAGTGAGTCAGGTTTAAGGATGTAAACATCCCTGTACCTAAACCGATATCACAGGCTGTAAATGCTAAGTCTGAATCTCCACAGGAGGTAAGCATTTTACCCTTGCGATCCATATCTGCTCTTTTAGGATCTTTACGAACTAACTCACTATACTTTTCAGCAACAACCTTGCGAATACAAAGCCCAGCACCACATGGGGTTGTCTCATACTGTTCTATTAAATTAGACCAGCGATCGCGCTCAAATTCTCGAATTGCCAAATTGCCTAAATAAGGTTTTGCCCATGATGGAGGCGGCACTTCAAATTCTGGTCGAATTTGCCCACCCCAAGCACCAATAAATGGATAATCTTTACTAATTTTTAAGGCTATTTCAAGGTAGTCTGGATCTAAGACGTTATCATCATCCACGAAGACTAAAGTTTGCCCTACTGCTTCTTTAATTCCTCGTAACCGCGCAGGAGTTAGACCTAGTTGTTCTTCTCTAAGATAGCGAGATTTAGGATGCCAGCTTAAATCAATTTCTGAAGATAGAACTTGTTCGCTGGCATTATCAACTAATAGAAGTTCCCACTGTTCTACTAGCAATGTCTGAGCCTGTAAAGCTTTCAAAACTTTATCAAGATAATTGAGTCGAGGATTGTGAGTACAGATGATGACACTTAACAATAGTTTCATAGAACAAGAATAATTATTTTATCAATTTACCGACTGTACCCAACGTATTCGCGACAACACCCTCAGGTAAATAATTTTTATACTTAACTTGATAGAAGACCTAATTACCACTATTGATAAGTGACACCTTAAAGCTTCTTTAAGTTGGTTTATAGCACCGTAACTATCACCTGCCCTAATAAATTCATTTGCAGAACCAAGCGCATAAAATGCATAGTTTTTTAATGCTGATCTGGAAAGCTTCTCAACAGATTCGCTTGGCAAATATTTCCGCACAATATCTACTGCCTTGCGAAAGTCTTGAATATTTTTACCAGTCCGTACAGATTGTCCCGTTAAAGAAGTGGAACTTTTACGGTATAAAGCTAGTGGCTCAACTTCATACCAAACTGGATAGTAGGCAGCAATACGAACCCACATTTCCCAGTCTTCACACCAGCAGGAAAAGCAACGGTCAAACCCCCCCAGATGTTCATATACATTACGCCGCACCACAATAGACGGTGTTTGAATACGCTGCTGTATGGCAATTTGTTCTAACCAATTACTCAAAATGCCACTTTTAGGCTGCTCCAATGGAGAAATAAATTGCCAATGGCTATTCTCATCTATAATGATATGACGACAAAAAGCAGCACCAATATTTAGATTTTCCTCGAAGGCTCGTTGCATTTTGCGATAAAAACCATCTCTGACGCAATCATCACCGTGCAGTAGATGAATCAATTTGCCACGCGATCGCTGCAAGCAAGTCTCAAAATTTCTGATGTAGCCAACATTCTCCGATTGCCGATAGAAAGTAACACGACCACGCCCTAATTCTTCAACAACCGCTTGTGGATCGTCTTTGTTAGAGCAATCGTCAATCACCTCTATCTGCATGATATCTGCTCCTGGATCTTGCGATAATACAGCAGCCAGTGTTTCGCGCAGATAATTGGCACAATTATAGGTAGGAATCATTACAGACCATAAAGGTTGCGGTATTTCATTAGGAACAGGCAAAATAGTAGCTCGAAAAGGATGTTGCTCATTCATGAAAATTATTTTAGAACTGTTTGATAATGATTTAATAAAATCCACATTTCAGATGCTAATTCCCATTGAAGTTTAAACTTTTACAGCAAAAATATTTTTGATATATCAGCTTGGAAATGTTGAATAGTTAAATATCTTTTGATTGATAGTTTTTAAAATTAGTTTCTGAGTTTTACTGAGTAAAATTTTTAAAGTTTACCAAAATTTACTAAGAAACTATCTTTTAACTTTTTAACGGTTTTGTATAGAATTGGAGTATATATTTGAAGTATGAACGAAACCTTAAATGAAGTTTTACTTAATAGTCTATTACTTAAAAAGTCGTTTAATAACCATTTACTGATATATTTATTAGTATTTTTTTTATCACCATTTTGATAATATATCACAGCCAATTGACAATAGTAGCTGGACAAGGTAACTCTAGCTGTTCTTTGGTGTTTCGAGTTTAAGTGCAGATATTTAATAATATACTCAAATAGTTTAGCTAACTCTAAAGTAGCTTCTAAAGTACTTTTACTAGACCAATTTCCTTGGGTATGATTCCTGTATACACTGAAAACTTCATCTATATATCCAATTTGACCATGTTGAGCAACTAAAACTTGCAGTGTCCAATCTACAAGATCCACATCATAAATCCAATCTGGGAATTCATGTACAAATCCCTGTCTAAGCATTATTGAAGCTGTTGGCATCAGGTTTGAAGAAAGTATATCTTCAAGAGTGAAAAACAGTTTCTTATTTTCAGGAGACAAGTAATAATTTGTGCTACTATCCTGAAAAAGAATTAAGGCATTATGAAAACAAATTGTATAGTCAAGATGGGTATCTAACAAATCTACTTGTTTCTGGAGTTTATAAGGAGAAGTCCAGTAATCATCTCCCTCTAAGATGGCTATGTAATCACCTTGACAAGCTTTGAAAGTTTGAATAAAGTTATCATGCATTCCCAAATTTGTATTAGGCAATAACAAGCGGATTTTATCTGGATGTTTTTGTTGATAGCCTATAAGGATATTTCTCGTATTGTCCTTAGAGCAGTCTTCTCCAATCACAATTTCATAATCAAAATTTACTTGCTGCATCAGTATACTGTCTAGCGCCTGACTAATAAATTGTTCATGATTATATGCAAGCATTAATACGCTCACTTTCATAGGAATAGTTTCTAATAATGTTGACTCAAAGCAAATTGCCCTCACATCGAAAGTCTAGGGCTATACAAACAAAGTCCCTGCTTTCTCATCGGTAACTATTTTTACCAAAGCTAGGATACACCTTCGATCAATGTGCCTGTATCAAGTCGCCAGCCGCGTACAGCAGTTTCTCTTTTATTTCATAACTATGCTGAACTACGAACCGAATAATCTGACAAATTTTACCGATCTCTTCTGCACCAACAGCAGTACCTGTTGGCATAACTAACACCCGTTTCCCTAAAGTTTCAGTTTCTGGAAGCAGCAGTCCTGCATGAGGAAAGTAGGAGCGATAAGGTTCCATACGATGGCATCCAGGATAAAAGTAGCGCCGAGCTAAGATATTTTCGGCCCAGAGTATTTTTACCAGTTGATCTCGACTAATCTGAGTAATTTCCTCATTAATTTCTAATACAATGTACTGATAGTTGGACTTTTCAGCCTCATTGTAGGTTAATAATTTAACACCTGGTACGTCTTTTAGCTCGGACTGATATTTTTTGTAGTTGCGATAGTTTACAGCCACAAATTCGTCTAAACTTTCCAAACCCGTTAGCCCCATTGCTGCACAAACTTCGCTCATTTTGCCATTGGTGCCGATATAACTAACATTCTCGAATCCAGAAAAGCCAAAGTTTTTCATCAGACGAATTTTGCCAGCGAGTTCATCATTATTGGTGGCGACGGCTCCACCCTCAAAGGTATTGAAAAATTTAGTTGCATGAAAGCTGAACACCTCTGCATCGCCAAAGTTACCTATCATTTGTCCGTTGTAGGAACAGCCAAAAGTATGGGCTGCGTCAAACATCAGCTTGAGGTTATGCTTGCGAGCTATTTCTGTTAGGGCTTCTACATTACAAGGTTGTCCCCACAGATGAACGCCAATGATTCCGGTCGTGCGGGGTGTAATCATTGCCTCAACCCGCCACGGATTAATAGTGTAAGTATGAGGATCGATATCACAGAAGACTGGAGTTATCTCTTGCCACTGTAATGCGTGAGCAGTAGCAATGAAGGTAAATGAAGGAATAATAACCTCTCCCGTGAGTCCTGCTGCTCTAATGGCAATTTCTAAGGCGACAGTTCCATTACACATAGGAATGCAATGTTTGACTCCAATCATATCAGCAATGCGCTGTTCAAACTCCTGAACGTATTCACCGTTATTGGTCAACCATTTTCTATCTAGCAGGTCGTTAATTCGTTGGAATAGGCGATCGCGATTACCAATGTTAGGACGGCCTACATGTAACTTTTCATTAAAGGCAGGAGCCGCATCGAATATTGCTAAGTCTTCCAATCGAGTTTTGTTAATCATTTGCTGTAAGTAACCTTTTGGCTTATGTATGTTTATTAGGTGAAATAGAGAACCAATACAGTTCTCGAACACTTGCTATTAATGAGTTTAATGAGCCAAACTTAAAAGCTAAAATTTCCAGTGTGCTGGTACATCAGTAACAGCTTGTTTGATTTTTTCAACGACTTCGGGATCGAGTGCGCCAAATTCCACAGCTTGCAAGTTAGCTTTTACTTGTTCAGGATTCCTCATTCCCGGTATAACCACTCCAACCCCGGAATGATATAAGACATACCGCAACGCTGAAATTGTAATTCCTCCTGGCAGTTCATCTAAAAAAGCCAACTTTCTCGTACTTTCGAGTAACCAATTTTTATCTCTTTCGGGCAAATAATGCCGCCAATCATTCTCGGCAAATTCTGGAGTTTTATACAAATATTTTTGCTTAAGAAAACCCGAAGCCAAAGGCACTCTAGCTATAAATTGATATTTTTCATCTAAGTTATTAAATAAATATTCTTCGACACGGCGATCCAATGCATTAAATATCGCCTCAATCGCACTTCCAAACTTATATTCTGCTACTTTTAATGCGCCTTTAATACTTTTTGAACTCACACCATATTTCTTTATATATCCTTTCTGGGTGAGGCGTTCTAGAATGGTCTTATCGTAACTTTTCCAATCAAAATCATCTGGTGGACTATGAAATAGTAAAACATCAATGCAATCAATTCTTAAACGTTCAAGGCTATTAATTACAGCTTGTTCGAGCCACTTTGGAGAAAAATCCTGAAAATAATTACCTTGATTATCTTTTCGATTGCCAAACTTTGTGCAAACAACAAAATTTCTACTTGGATAGTTTTGAAAAGCTTTACCTAAAATTTCTTCCGATTTACCCTCTCCATAAGAATCAGCTGTATCAAAGAATTGGATACCGCGATCAAGAGCAAAATGAACCGCCTGAATAGCTTCTTTCTCGTCAATATATCCCCATCCTTTATGCTGACCAGCAATAATATTTTCGCCACCAAATTGCCAAGTACCAAAGCCTAATTTATGAATTACTGTTTTCATGCTGGGCAAAAAAGTTCTAAATTTTTGTATTTTCTTGAATGCAAAATTACGGAACCTTTCATGAGAATCCGATCACCTTTGTTAGGAGTAAAAAAGGCATTTCTACCATGCAAAAGTCTTTCGTCATGGAAGAATACAGCATCTCCTTTTGTTAATATAATATTCGTGCAAATTCCGCTATTTTGAACGCGCTCTTCAAGAAAATACTGAAATCTTTCAACCAAATCTTTAGCTTCTGGAGTGTTATCTTTATCTAAGGGGTAATAATTATAATTTAAGCGAATCCCTAATTCGTCTTCTGTAATAATGGGCTTAGTTTTACTGACACCTTCTTTTGAAAAAGATACAGGAATTTTTTTTAGGTCTTCTAGTAATTGATGCTCATTGTCTAACTTCAAAACTTTAATGAGTAATTCGCTATCCAAGAAAAAAGTAGCACCTCCCACTTGCGCCTGAGATAAGCAATAAAAATAATTCACTGCATCATGATGATTAAGATAAGAATTATCTGTATGAAGAGGCTGCCTGGTTTTACTTGAGCGGTACTTATTTGGACGTGCCGGGTCGTAGCTAATATCTATCCACCGTTGACCCGTTCGTTTCCCTGTGTCTTTATCTTCATCCATACTAATCACTAGTCCTAAGAAATCACTTAGTTCCGTGAAATAATCGTGAATATTTATTTGGAAATCAAACCCGACAAAATGAACTATTTTATATTTATCAAGTGCTTCTTGGATAGCTTTTTTAGTTTCTTCAGGAGAAGTGTATTCTATTTTTTTATAAAATTCCATAATCAGCCTCACTAAATAAATCAATCTTCCTTATAATTCAATTTTTCTTATTATTCTAGCCGGAACACCATAGACTAAGACACTATCAGGAATATCATTGACGACAACCGCACCAGCTCCGATCAGGGCATCTGCACCTATCCGCACGCGATCTATGACTGTCGCTCCAATTCCGACCCTAGCTGCACGCCCTACCGTTACTCGTCCAGCTAAACGAACGCCTGGGCAAATATGCACTCCATCTTCTATCACGCACTCGTGATCAACACTAGCACAAGTGTTGATAATGACATTTTGACCAATCTTTGATCCGGGATTAACAACCGCACTAGCTGCAATAACGGTTCCCGATCCTATAGACACATCAGCAGCAATTGTTGCGGTGGGGTGGATAGCAGTTGCTAGGGAAAAACCTTTTCTATAAATTAACTCAGACAACTTTAATCGCGCCTGACAATCTCCGAACCCGAAAATTATGTACTCAATCCCTTTATCTTTACAATAATCTAAATGTTCTTGTCCTCCCAGAATTGGGACTTTGCAGAAGTTTTCACCATGACGTTGCGGATTCACATTATCAAGGAAACCAACAATTTCATAAATTCCTTGTAAGCGGATTATGTCTGCTACTACTAAAGCGTGTCCTGAAGCACCCCATATCAGTAATTTTGGAAGCATAAAGACTTAATAGTTAAACTCATGCATCAGAAATAGCATATAAAACGGTTTCCTCTGAATGGATTGTGAAATGACCCAAATAAAATTTGTACCCCAAGTGAAGAGAATGAATAAATTCAGGGATTTTAACGAAGTCATCTAAACTATGGTAAATCGAAATAGCTAAATTTGGTCGAAAAGTATTAATAACGTTTATAGCTCCTTTAAGAGAGTTCAGTTCTGCTCCTTCAATATCCATTTTTATGAAATCTATTCGTTCTATATTATTCTTTTTAACAAAGTCATCAATAGATATTGTTAAAACTTTTTCTCCTATATCATTTTGCATTTCTTCAAAAGATACAAAACTTGCTGGACCATTATCTGAATAATACATAACTTTTTCAGATTCATTCCACAGAGGTCTTTCTATAATTTCAATGCGCTTTTGAAGCGTTGAATTAATCTCTATATTCTTTTTCATTATGCTCACGTTACTTGGGATAAATTCAAAGGTATATACTTTGCCTGCATCACCCACTTCACTAGCAAAATATAAAGCCGTATCACCCCAACATCCACCAGCATCGATAACAATATTGCCCTCTTTCGCTTTTAGTTGCTTTTGTACAGGGCATTCATATTGCTTCACTATAAAAGTGTCTAATATTCCTATAGGAACATAGTACAAAGTGATGTTATGACCATTATTAACTATTTCAAATTGCGAAAGTTTCCAATCACGATAATCGATATTAATATAACTTTTGCTATTAGTTGCTTGCTCTAGTTTTCGGAATTGTTCCCAGTATTGCTCGTTATTTAACGGTAGCTTGTATTTTTTATGACCTAAAATTCTGTATGCAATAATTTTTATCAGTAAATCTTTAGAAATTTTATCTTCTAATAGTTCATATAAATTAAAAATATCCAGAAAATAAAATTTTATATTTCTGAGTAAATTAGAATATTTATGGTATTGTACACTCTTTCTCAAACCAAAGTTTTTTATTAATTTTGCTGTTTTTTTTCTCCAGGAATCAACATCTTCATGATGTACGCTAGTGTATGTATTTAGATTGTCATTATAATTATTAGTCAGATTTACTAATATTTCTTTGAAGAGAGTTAAACTAAAATTTGTGTAAATCATAAATTACCTTTTTTTTGTAAAATTGTGTTCTAAATTAAAACTAAACTACAAATTTATGACTTAGGCAGGCATTGAGAGAAAAGTCAAAATAGAAGGTATGATTTTCAGCACTTCTAACTTTATTTTATGTTAACCATTAGACGATCACAATCAAAAAAAGGTGATTGATAAAAGGATAAAACGACGTATTTACGTTGATACACAATATAGCTAGTTTATACAGTGCATAATTCATAAAATTTGGAATAACATGACTAAATTGAGCAGAGTTTAGATGCAAACCACTGTTTGTCTCTACAGAAGAAAATATTTAGTGATTTCAAGCTAAAACGGCACTGTATTTTTCATTTTCCAGTACAGCATTGGTCTTACTGTACCAGGCCACTTTCCATGCCAACCCTTAATATCGCGTTCATCTCTTACTTCAAAGGAAACAGCATTTTCAAGCTTATAGAGACAAACAGACTCATCTTTAACAACCATCATTGAAATTGTGTATATGCCATCATTGAGTAAATTTTCTGGTATATAGCAAAGTTTTGTGTGAATACCTTTATTGAGCTTCAATGATGGGGAAGCTGTAGCAAAAATACATTCTCCCTGAATGTTGTCTAGACTTAAGGATAAGTTAACGTAGATACTATCAATTAGAGTCCAAAACTCACATTCTATCGTAATAGCTGTTTTTGTAGTTATGTCGTCGTAAGGTGTTGCTATATCTGGCAATATTCTTATAGATTTTATTCTAGTGTATTCATTACCAGGTGCTTTATTAATATCATCAAATGTACGTTCTAAAACATTCAATGTCTCAGTTTGCAGATAGGTGTTTATTACTTTATCAGGGTCGGCTAGCATGATGTTTTTACCTTGATTCAAAAGTAATGTACAGGTACATAGATTTTTGACTGCTGTCATGTTATGACTTACAAAAATCACAGTCCGTCCCTCTTGCCCTACTTGCTCCATTTTCCCCAAGCACTTCTTTTGAAATTGAGCATCTCCTACTGCCAGAACCTCATCCACAATCAAAATCTCTGGCTCTAAATGCGCCGCCACCGCAAATGCCAAACGCACATACATACCTGATGAATAGCGTTTAACAGGTGTATCTAAAAACTTTTCGACTTCGGCAAAAGTGACGATTTCATCAAACTTCCTTTTAATCTCCGCCTTGCTCATCCCTAGAATGGCACCGTTGAGATAAATGTTTTCCCGACCTGTCAATTCTGGGTGAAAACCTGTACCCACTTCTAAAAGACTTGCGACTCTACCCTTAATAGAAATACAGCCACTGCTTGGTTCAGTAATGCGGCTCAAAATTTTGAGTAAAGTTGATTTCCCTGCACCATTGCGACCAATGATCCCAATGCGATCGCCCTGTTTAATTTCAAATGAGACATCTTTTAATGCCCAAAACTCTTCACGGGCTGGATTATATATTTCTTTGCCAGAAGACTTCACCAATTTTTTACTCAGTGAACTGACTCTATTACTAATGGATTCTCGCAAAGATTTATATCTGCTGCTTCCTTCTTGTTGGTGACTCAAGACGTATTTTTTACTGAGGTTTTCAACGCGAATTACTGTATCAGACATTATTACACTACTCTCAGTAGATCGAAAACTTTTCTCTCAAAATGCCAAATTTGCTATAGTGTGCTACGGACTGGCCACCCGTAGACAAGGCTCGGCTTACTGGTGTTGATAACACCGCCAAAGTTTAGGAAGACGACCGAGGCTGAACTTACAGCGTCGTAGGAAGGACTCGTGGTACTCGACCAGTAGTTGAACTGGACGTCGGTAGCCCACTGCGTCCCTGCTGCAAAACAGCCTGTACCTTCTTGGTCTACCAATGTCGGAGTACTACAGTTAAGAGTTGAAGGAGGTAACATCGCTGTCACCTCGTCTTTGGTCGGCAAACGCCAATCGCCAGGAGAAGAGTTATCCGACAGATTGCAGTCGCCGCTCTGAATCTCAGCTGCTTTGTAATTGGCTGTTGCCCAATCTGTTGCTTCGAGACAATCTGCCTTCTTGAGCCATATAAGTCCAGTCATGGTATCAGTCACCGTGCCATTACCACAGTCTACATAGCGATCGCTGTTGTTGAAGCAGGGTCCAGAGGCTTTGACCACAGTCTGCACGGTATCTTGAGTATTCATGTAGTTTACATAGTTCCTGGCTTGTACGGACACAGGAACAGTAAGGATAAGAGCCAGAATAAATATGAATACAGTCCCGTATAGTATTTTGATAGCAAAACCAGGTAAGCGAGTGTGCAGCATATTTTTCAACTTCCAAATATCTAAACCTGTTAGTCTTTGCCGCTTGCTTCGGGGAATCTACTCTCAGAGATTAAATATAAAATACTATAAACTACTTCAACAACAATCTTTTTGTTACTCTTTTATAGAATCTCTGAGAAAACAAGACCTTTTTAGGTTCGTACAAATAGAATCTTATCGACCGCAAATTTTCTCACCAGAGTCATAGCTCCGGTTTTCAAATCCACACTAAACAGGGAATTTGTTCCTTCATATTTGGGGTCAGCAAGCGCAAATAGTTGACCTGAAAAAGAAAAGGCTAGACTTGCCAAGTCATTTTCTAAAGGTTTGTTCTTGAAGCTTAATTCCACTAGTCTGATAATCTTTCCTCTGCCAGTAACTACTGCTCTGTTCTCTAGGTCTAGTTGCACTAAACTGACGCCACCTTGACCGCCGACACTAGTAGCGTAAATTTTTCTATCTAATGGAGATTGAGCAAGATTACTGAGTCGCTCTTTGAGAGGAAGATATGGTAGACCTGTTGCAATACTAGAATCTAATTGTCCTGATTTAGGGTCAATAAATGCCAACTCAAAAGGTGGGCTACCTTCTGCTAGACTAATGACACCAAGTAGTGTCTGCTTGCCTTGTATGGTGGTTGCTAATAAGCCTTCAACGGTACTATACCTCTTGTCTTTGGTTTTTTTGATTTTCAAGCCTTTTGGACGCTTGATGCCAGTATTTTTAGGAGGTGCAATAGATATGAGGCGACTGAAATCCCCCTTCTTAGTGGCAGCAACAGCAGCAATAACAAATGTATTATCGGATAAAAGAGTAAAAGCAGTTATCCGCTCGCTGTGCTTTTTTACAACGAAGGCTTTAGCCACAGTTTCAGTGATTTCCTGGGGGTTACTAACAGTGTCGGCAGCGATTTCGGCATTTAACAACATCTGACCAGTCGTCAAGTTTATAGATTGAAAGATAATTCCTGGTATGGCGTTAGCAGCCGCAGCGTCAGCTGAGTCTTGTGTTTTACTCCTGCTGATTGAAGAAAGGAGCACACCATAAAGCTGCTCTGACTGTTGTGCAATGACCTTGGACGTGAAATTGGCGATCGCTGTTGTGACAGTGCTCATAATAGCCAATTGTCCAAATCTTCGCCGTCTTATTCTAAAATTCATAACAAGCAATACCTATAATATGTCAAATTTTTTTGAGGTGGTTTTTGCTAGTGCTGGCATCCTGATTTTCTATATTCCAGCGAGGGTAGGTATGAATTTGATAGCCTCATTATAATAATATTATGCAGCGCTAGATTTTGTGTTTTTAAATTGGTTGTTTATCAGTGTAATTAAAAAATCTTTTTAGCTCAATAATTGGTTTTTCTAGAAAGTGCCATGAAACACTAGCTATAATAATAGTAGCAATCGTTGAAAATATCGCTATGACTATTGCTGATCCAGAAAATGATAGCTCTAATTTTTGAAAAACTTTACTAACTTCATACAGTGTAAATAAGTGTATGAGGTAAATACCATAACTAATTTTGCCTAAATAGACTAGAGGTTGAGACTCGAGAATACTTCCGACAATGCCTTTGAAACCTATTGATGCTTCCGCAACCAACCAAGTAAATATTAATGCTAATGCAGTATCACTGAAAACGATCTCGAAAATTATATTGTTATCTATACGCTTGAATATTTTTCCTAATAACAATAAAATAATACCTATGATGAAGAATACTTTGACTATTTTTTCTTGAGAGATATTGAATATTTCTTTTCGATGCTTTAGATACGCAAGCAGTGAACCTAGTCCTAAAATATCTAGGACACTTGGTGTAAGAACCCAAACCGCAACCTCATTTAAGCCAATGTGCGTAGCTAATAACCGAAACAGAGGACCAACCAAAATTATAAGAACTAATATAGGTAATAACAATTTTTTGGATGAAAATAGGATAAACCAAGGCCATAAGAGGTAAAATTGTTCCTCAACTGCTAAAGACCAAAAATGACTAATTGATCCATCAAAACTACCTTTTATAGCGAAATAAATATTTGATAAATACGAAATATGCCAACCAATTGTTTCTCTGACTGGTGGAATATTAACAATAGCAGTTATGGCTATAATCAAATAAAATAAAGGAAAGAGTCTTAAAAAGCGGCGAATGTAGAAGCGATATAAGGTAGATGATAATGTTTTTTGCCTTGAGGTAATTTCTTTTCGGCACTTTAAAAGGATACTAGTAATTAGAAATCCACTTAAAACGAAAAATAGTTTCACCCCAAACTTTCCCCAATAAATACCAAAGAGCCAGTATGGAGCAGGTAAATAGTGGGTATAAAGTACACTAAAAACAGCAATAGCTCGAAGCCCATCAAGCTGCTTCATGTATTTTATTACCCTGCTATTTTCAGGTGCAGGTTGTAAAATTTTCATTACAGTTTCCTAATATTTACAGCGAGGTTTGTTTGAGCCAATTTCCCAAAAAAACACGCGAAACATTTTTTGCATGAAGTTTTTTATGGGGTAAAGGGTTGAGAGTCAACACCCTAACTTACAGGTTTAGGTTTATCAAGGCACAATTATGTTTGCGCCAGGAGTCACAGGTCTGGCTCCCATATCTGCCAGGATATTGACAACCATTTGCTTGGCACGAACATCTTCACGTGGTTCGGTAACGCCGTAGCTGTCTAACCCCCACATAAACTGAATAGAGCCAGTCGAAAAGACCTTGGCACCGTTGGCAGAAGTGAAGGCAACTGCTTGGGAAATCCGGGGATCTGTTCCAGCAGGAAAACCCTCTAGTTCAGCTTGATCAAGGTTTTGTAACTGTACAGATTCGCTTAGACTCACCAACCCACTTGGAGATGCGTTTAGATTAATCGCATCCCATTCAAAGCCCACCAAACCACTTAATTTATCACCATCATTCAGGTTTGTGTTGGCGTAGTACGGATGGGTACTGTTTTTCACGACAAAATCGAACCCATCGAAATAGAAATTCTGCCACGTTCCTCCAATATACATATTTCCTTTCAACGCGCTCTCTGGCTTGTTGTTTTCTGGGCTGCGGAACTTGTTAGTTGGTGCTACAGGATCTGAAGCATCTTTGTAGCAAGTCATAATCCTATTGGGTATCCCGGTACTAGAGTTTTCAAACCGCACTCGCCAGTAGAGACTGTTTCCTGAGAAAAAAGCCTTGTTGACACTGCTGTTCTGGACAGTATTGAACTCCTCTAGCGACCAGTACTCATCGTGACCAACCGACAGAAATACTTTGTGCTGTTGCAGCAAATTTGGGTTGGCGTGGATGTCAACATTAGTTACGTAGGAGACATCATAGCCTTGGGACTCCAGCCATCGCACCATATTATACTCCCAAATTAATGGGTCCCAGTAGTAGTGATAACCAGTGGGATTCATAGTGCTATATTGCGAGAATGGTCGGTCATAAGAAACCTTGAACGCCCTTTGACCATTGATACTCAAGTCTGGGTATAAAGAGTAACCGCCACTGAGATTATAAGCTTGGATTGTGTTAAAGCTGCTCTGGAATAATATGTCAGACCCTCCACTGTCATCGCGAACAACAAACACTACCTGAGACTGACTGCCACTTCTCTGGTCAGTTAGCTTGGCAATATACAAACCACTAGTCCAGTCATTGCCAACTTGTAATGTATAGGAAGTTGACCAGTTTTCACATGAGGTTGTGCGGGTAGAACTGTCGAAATTACATGCGGGCTGGGTAATTCCATTGAGCTGACCGCTACTTAATACCAATCGGCTACCTTGACCCCCGTAGTAACCTAAGCGGTAGAAATCAATGGTATAGTTTCCAGATTGTGCCAGGGAAACTTTAATTGCCAGTGAACCGCCCTTATTTACACTAGTTGCTACTGCATAGCCAGCAATATCCGATTGAGGAGATTTGGGAATTTCCCAACCCGTATTACCAGGTTTCTGGTTTTCCAAATAAATGGCATTAGTAACACCTGGATTCGCTGCGGCACTGAAGGTGACGCTGCCTATGCCAGAAGCTGTTGCACTCACGGTGTTTGTTATACCAACTGTTGTCCCCAGAGTTAGTATCGTGCTAGCTTGACCATCGTTACCAGTTACCACACTAGCGGACGAAACTGAACCCCCACCATTGATGACAGCAAAGTTTACTGTCACTCCTGATTGAGGATTGCCACTAGCATTTGTGGCTTTCACGACCAAAGCATTGGGTAAGGCAGAACCTGCCGTACCAGTTTGATTATCTCCGCTTAATTTGGTCAGACTACTGCCAGCGATAAATACTATGTCGCGGAAATAGTTATTATTCTGATAGGAATTAGTCGGGAAAGAATTCAGACTACCAAAGACTCCATTGTTGCCATCAGCAACTGATCTAATATCGCCATTGACAACTGGGCTGGCTAATCCATTATTCGTGACTCCAAAATAGCTATTGCAACTGACAGTCACGACATAGGTAGTATTAGCTAAGATGCTCACTGGATTGCTGAGAGTCTGCTGTTGCCAACCCGAAGCCGTTTCATTCGAGAAAGTAATGCTTCCTAGTATAGATCCTGTTGCCGACCAGATTCTACCAATGTGGGTGCCAGTCTCATTCACCGCTTTCCAATAGCGAATCGCAGTAATTTGACCACTCTTGGCACTTTGGAACTTCATTCCTAGTTCATAGGATACGCCATCACTCCATTCAAACCCAGGTACCTGACTTGTAAATACACTTTGCAAGGTAGTCTGAGCCTGAGCTAAAAGTATCCTATCGAAATCGCTTTGCTGAGTCATTATTGTTCAAAACTTTTATTCAAACATTAGTTAAAATAAAAAAAATAAGTGCAAAATCTTAGACTGGGTAGTAAAGTAACTGATTGATATTGTTATTATCAAATCTTTAAAATACTATCTTTCAAATACTTATTAAATTACATCAGCAAATGTCCGTTCCATTTTGCGGAAGTACCAAATGCCACTTACTACTAACAGAGCAACTAGTCCTAGAGATAGTGTGAATCCAGTCCAGTAAAGTTTGGACTCTCCCCCTAAAATCGCCCAGCGAAAGCCATCAATCACGCCTACCATTGGGTTCAAATAGTAGAGCAAACGCCATTGTTCTGGTATAATACTGCTACTAAAACCGACGGGCGATATATATAGACCAAACTGCACAATAAACGGCACAATATACCGGAAGTCTCGATATTCGACATTCAAAGCTGCTAACCATAGCCCTACTCCTAATGAAGCAGCAAAGGCAATGCTAATAAATAACGGTAAAGATAATATCCGCCAACTGGGAACATAATTATACCAGGCCATCAGCCCTAAGAGAATCATTGCAGAAACGAGAAAGTCCACAAAGCTAACAATCACTGAACTAGCAGGCACAATCAAGCGCGGAAAGTAAACTTTAGAAATCAAGTTGGAATTACTAATTAGGCTGTTGCTACACTCACTTAGGGAATTGGAAAAAAATTGCCAGGGTAACAAGGCAGCAAATACCAGTATCGGATATGGTGCTGTCCCCTCCGAAGGTAATTTCGCCAAACTTCCGAAGATGACGCTAAAGACCACCATCGTCAAAAATGGTCGAATGAGTGCCCAGAGCATACCAATCACTGTTTGTTTGTAGCGTACTAGAATGTCACGCCAAGCCAGAAAATAAAATAGCTCTCGATAGCGCCACAGGTCTTTCCAATACTGCTGCTCACTACGTCCAGCTTTAATTATCAACTCTGGCTTTGAGGCAATTCCTTTACTACTCATAATATTGATTAAAGACCCTGCTTTTAAGCATTAATTGACAAACTGAAAATTTTTGATGTCATGATACTTAAGCACTTTTGCTTGTCTGCGAGTAAATTCTCCAACAGAAGGGTTTCCCTGAGGATCGATTACTCCTGCTACCTGCCGCCAAAGCTCTTGTGGTGCTATAGAAATTTCATAGGTGCGCTCATCAGACTTGCGGATGTAATACCACTTTGTTTGCTGGCAACGATCGCACCAAAAAGCCTCTAACCATTCTCCTTCTAAAGGAACTGCGGTTTGGCTAGCGACCAGCATCAATGCACTCCGCCGACTCATGCCCCGTTTCTGCAACTGCCCTGCTTGATCGGCAAACAGTTGATATTTCTGACTGCTGCTATCGAGATAGCAGCCATGAACTGGACAGTAGACAGCCCGTCGTTTTGAACGTTTCCGATTTCGATCACACCTTCTCTGCAATTTGACCTCCCACTTCAGTAAATAAACAGCAAAATTAGGAAGGTTATGTTGGAGGGACTGAGATCAAAAAGACCATCAAAGCCCATCTCCTAAAGTTAAGCAATACATATTATTTAATTACAGTCCACCAATTATTTTTTTATCAATAGTATTTTGTTTGATAACAACAATCTGAAAACCCCACTTGTTCAAGTTTTTAAATAAATTAAATTTGAATTGCTAATTATTAACCTTTGTCAATCTGTATTAAAGCATAACATATTTTGACGTGCTTAGATTATCTTAATTTAAATAAATACAATACTAAAATAAATCTCTTTGCAAGGCTTTTTAAGTATTTTTAAACATGGTAATATTTCAAGCTTTTAAACCAAGCTTAATTCGTCAGTCTATTTGCCAGATATTACTATAATAGGCTTATGAAAATTGTTTACAGCGTTGATTACCCATAATATATACCCCTTCCAAAGCTAAGATTTTCTTGAATCAATAACAATATTTTCTCAAAAAAACGCAAACTTTATGATAAAAAATGAAAATTTTTATAGTTGATCATAAGTTATCTTTTATCTATTGGTCTTGTATTTTGGATATTGACAAAGTGTTAACAAACTCAAAAATCTGATGGAAAATCTGATTATGAAACCTGACTTTATCTAGACTAAACCCTGATGTCAAAAAGTTGTAAGCTGCTTAAATACTGCGATGAGGAACTAGCATAGCCCTGACTATTATGAGTGATTTTCAACAAAGCTGAGGCTGAAAGTCTTTGTAACCTACCACCAATATATGGTGACAAGTTATCAAAAACTTATTTTCTATGGCTTTTAGACATAGCTATCCCACTATCAGTGAATATTGCCTGCTGTAAAACATCAAGGTATTGTTGAGAGATAATTTTAGGTGTAAAGTGCGATCGCAAATATTGGCGACCTGCTTTGCCCATCTGCTCCCCTATTTGTGGATCTCGATTGAGAAAGCGAATAAATTGCGCTAGACCTTGACCATCTCCATTGTCAAATGTCCCGCCACAGTTGGCTTCAACTATTAGTTCCCTCAGATATGAAGTCTCGGAGCAAATTACTGCTATTGGTCGACCAGAGGCTAAAGCTGAATATAGTTTGCTGGGAACAACTAAACCCTCTGTAGTTGCATCTACACTCACTAGTGATAGATCGCAAGCTGTTAAAGAATAAGGTAGTACTTGCTTGTCTTGATAAGGTAGAAACGTAAAATTGTTTAGCCCTAACCGCTCCACTTCGATGATTAATTCATCGCGTTTGGCACCACCACCAATACAAACAAACTGAATTGGCTCATCTTTCAATTGCTTTGCAGCTTCTAACATGGTGTCGATGTCATGACAACGACCCATATTGCCAGAATAGAGGACGGTAAATTTGTTAACTAAGTTATGCTTCCAAGCAAACCAGTTTTCTCGCTTGGCAATCGGTACGATCGCTTCTGGGTTAGCCCAACTGTGAATTACAGAAATTTTCTCACTAACTTCGGGACAATGCGCTACTACCTGTTGTTTCATTGCAGGACTAAGTACTATAATCCCCTTGGCGTTTAACCAAACCTGTTTGTTAATCCCACGCCACAAGCGCACTAGCCAGTTACGCTTTGGAATTACGCCTAATGCGATCGCAATATCAGGGTATAAATCATAAAGTATGCACACATAGGGCAATCGGAACAAGATATAAGCTAGATATCCGATCACTGGCAAAAATGGGGGAGCTGTAGTTAGTAACAATATATTGTTACGACGCCAAGCTTTGAGGAGATAGAGTGTAGCACGTAAGGTATATAGGACTCCATTAACTGCTTTACCACGAATCCTTCCTGGCCAAAGTTGGGCAGTGCGCGATCGCTGAATTCGGATTTGGTCAGCCCATTCAACTGCTGGAGCCGTATGAGAACTAAACGCATATCCTGGCTGACTTGTAAATACTTCAATATCTACCCCTTGCTTGCCTAACTGTTTTACTAGTTCTTCAATCAACTGTCCTGTCGCAGCATAATCTGGAGGGAAAAATTGGGTGACTACAGACAATTTAATTGATTTTTCAGCTTTCATAGAAGATTGGTTCTTCGTATGTAACTGAGTAGAAATGGATTGCAAAAAATTTTGATTAATCCATTCATTAAGTCTCATAAGCTATGTCCTAGTCTGGAAGAGAAAAGTTTTGTTTAAGTACGTTACTAAAATCAGCCAAGCCATTAATCTTTGTTATTAAACTTGTCAGAATTGATACCTGTTTCTATACAATCAATCTCAAACTAGTTTAAATTAACTTTAGTACAAAATTGAAATTGTTTAGAATTATAATTCTCTGGAAAAATAATAATTTTAACCAGATTATTTTTCAAAAGTCTACCAGATCAGAGGAAACTTTCAATCAATCAAACTTAAGATTACAACTTAAGAGACATAAATTCAATAATCTGCGACTTACGTAGTGTACGCAATAAATTACAAAACTGAAGTTTTGCATTTTGTTTAATCCACGCTTTGAAATAGTACCTCAGTTAATAAGATCATACAGCTTCAAAGGCTTTTTATAATTAGCTCTAAGGGCTTACGTATAAGCATATTAGTTTTATTGTTGGTAAGACTAACTCACAGAATACTTACTCTTTTAGTTTCTACGCACACTTATCTAAAATATAATCTGGGAACACAAGGATAAAAATGATGCGTATAAGCAGCAACAAACTATTTTAAGTAGAGCTAATATGTTTTCTGGTAAGGTCTTTTATCACTTCCTAAGGTACTTGTTTCAACTTTCAAAGAGATACTTAACGGTAGTAATCTCTATTTTGCTGTTAGGCAACTGAAAGGTTTAGAGTGAGCGCTCTTGTTTGGATTAAAGTCTACCATGCTTTTTTTAAGCAATGATATCTATTTGATTTTCAGTCATTTCGTACAACACAAGTAAACTATTTACCCTTTATGGGTAGTAAATGTAATATTCGATTTTTACAATACCATGTTTGAATATGAAATCAAGTTATTCATGAAAAATTCATATTTTTAAAGGAATCTAAGTTAAATCTTTATAAAACAAACATTTTATTGACTATCAAAGTTGTTAAATAACTAACTAAGTTGGTATAAATATTTATCATTATTAATAACAGAGGAAGTAGTTTTGCTAGAGGTGAAGCAGTGCCGTCTTCTCCATCGGCACTAGCCTTTTCCTTTAAAAGCTATCCATTACCCACAACTTTTTTAACAATCAAAAAAGATACTTAACGTAGGAGTGAAAGGTCTGACACGTATAGTTTTAAGAGAATAGAAGCTTTAAAAAGCGGTTGTGGATTTGAGAAATTAGATGATTTTAGCGAAGTTTATCAAAACTTATATAGTTTGGTTTTATTGTGCCAACCTATTTATAATTTTCTCACTTTAATTTTGAAAAAATACTGAGAATAAGTCAAAGTAAATTGTATAAATTGTGTCTATAAATTTGACCAGTTGACTATTTGCTGTGTTTTTAATATCTCCAAATATAAATCGTTTTGATCAGAGGATAATGAAATATCCTTTAGTTATCAAAATGTGTTACGACTTACACACTGTACAAATTGACCATCTTATGTATCAACTAAATTTAGTCGTTGTAGGCTTTTGGTGATTAACTTCAGATACAGCAGTTTGCAAGTAACTGAGATACAAAACGCAGGGATTAAAATCAGACATAAACAGTTTCTAACTTCTGCCTTCTGCTTTAAGCCCATAACTTTGTACCTTATGCAAAAGAAAACTGCTGTAAATAGCGTAGGCGTAGCCCGCCGCATCCCTAATAAATGTTGACAGATCAAGCTTGAATGCCTGAAAATCACATCACATATTTGGTATTTTATATCAATGCATAAGTTACATAGGGTTTTTCTTAAGTACAAAATTCTAAAATTTCTTATTCAGTAATATATATAAAATTGGTATTATTAAATACTTTGTATAAATAAATAAGTAGTACCATGCATTCCAGAAAAAATACTTAGACTTCATCATAAGTTTATCAAATAAATATCCTATTTAGAATAGATTAGTGCTTATGTCAAAGCTATCTCACTGAAGCTTTTAAAAGCCTTTCTACTTAATCGTGTCCAGTTGTATTACCGAATATTAAGCAAATGATGGAGAATTCTTCTTCCCAATCCTCCAGTTCCGATCGCAGTAATAATTCTGTGCCTCCATTTCCTCAAAATCAACTTGTTCCGTGGGCTGAGGAACAAGAAGAGGGGTGGAACTTTCAAGAGTTTCTAAGTCTTTTACAGAGGCGATCGCTAGTCATGGCAGGTGTAACGATTGCTGTGATGATAATTGTAGTTATTAGCTTGGTGCTAAACCGAAAGCCCCCAGAATATGAAGGCACTTTTCAACTGTTAGTGGAACCTGTAAATGATGACACCAAAGCTGTGGATGTTGTCAAAGACCCTAACTCACAGAAGTCTAGTCTAGATTATGAAAGCCAAATTCAGGTTCTTAAAAGTCCTGAACTAATGAGAAGCACCCTTAAACAGTTGCAAGCATCTTATCCAGAAATCAACTATTACACTCTTCTCCAATCTTTGAAGATTACTCGGTTAGGTGAGACTAAGATAATACAAGTTCTCTATCAAAGTAATAATCCGAAGAAGACTCAATTTGTACTAGAGCGAATTGCTGATAATTACTTAGATTACAGCCAAGTTAGGAGGCAAACCAAGTTACGTCAAGGGCTTCAGTTTGTTGAAAAAGAACTACCGGTTACACAGAATCGAGTAGATAAACTCCAAAAAGAGTTGCAGATTTTTCGACAAAAATATAATTTTAACGACCCAGAAACCCAAGAAGCGGAGATTGGATCACAAACTGTTGAATTCTCTAAACAAAAACAAGCGATTGATCTACAGTTAGCTCAAGCTCGTGCTAATTTGGCTATTCTAAAAGAAAAAAATGGAGCAACTACAATCCTGAATAATGATCCTTTATATCAGCAGTTGATTGCTCAAATACGCCAACTTGATATTCAGATTGCTACAGAATCAACTCGTTTGCAAAAAGAGAATCCAACTATTCAAACATTGAAAGAAAAACGAGCTAGTCTTTTACCTGTATTACGTCAGGAGTCGCAGCGCTTATTGGGTGTAAAGTTTGCAGAACTAGCAACGCAACTTCAGACCTTAGAAATACAAAGCCAAGAACTTATCAAAACAGAACGGGAACTTGCACAAAGACGCAACCAATTGCCAGTTTTAACGCGACAGTACACTGAATTGCAGCGTAAATTACAATTTGCAAACGAGAATTTAAATCGCTTTCTTTCAACCCGCGAAAATCTCCAAATTCAAATATCCCAAACAGAGCTTGGTTGGCAATTACTTCAAGCTCCAACTACACCAGAGGTTCCTGTTTCTTCTTTTAATACCGGACGAAATTTGATCTTGGGAATAATTGCAAGCCTCCTCGCAGGAATTGGTGTTGTTTTACTAATAGATAAGCTAGAAAATACCTACCATAGTGTTGATGAACTTAAAACAAAAATAAAACAGCCATTGTTAGGGAATATTCCTTTTGAAAAACAAGTTCAAACTAATAAGCCAAATCACGCTTTGAATCAAACGATTTCCTTAGCAAATATACAAAATTATTTTTCTCAGGCAATCGCTAATTTGAGCGTTTTACCAAATCAAGAAGATGGTGATTCTTCAACCAACTTTTCAGAAGCCCTGCGCGTACTTTATACAAATATTCAACTACTCAGTTCCGATCGCCCGATTCGCTCTATAGTTATGAGTTCAGCTATGTCTGGTGATGGGAAGTCTACGGTTGCTCTCCATCTAGCTCAAATAGCTACAGCAATGGGGCAACGAGTCCTACTGGTAGACGCTGATCTTCGTAAACCCCAAATTCACGACCTCTCAAATTTAAATAATCTACGGGGATTAAGTAATTTAATTTCTACAAACTTGCAAATGGGAGAAGTAATGCGACAACTACCTTCCATGAACCAATTATCTATAATCACTGCTGGGCCAATACCACCCGATCCCACAAAGTTGCTCTCATCTCAAAAAATGAAGCAATTAATGGCAGATTTCCATAATAGTTTTGACCTAGTGATTTATGATGTTCCTCCCTTGGTGGGATTAGCAGATGCTAGCCTAATAGCACCCCATACTGATGGACTTCTGATAGTAGTCAGGATTCATAAAACAAATACCTCTATGCTAAAAGCAGCTTTAGATAACCTGAAAATTTCTCGGTTGAATATATTAGGCATAGTTGGTAATGGTCAGCAAAGTACTATCAAGAGTTATTATCAATAGTTATTTGAGTTCAGAAAAAACTTAAAAGAGTTGAGGATAAATGGCTAATAAGGTATGCGTACCAAGCACCACAATATTGAGGAGCCGTGTGAAGGGAAACCTTTATGCACGGTTTTGAACAGCAACGGGGTTGATGACAACCTTGTTGAGTTAGATTCTGAGACTGCAATTACTGTTTGAGCTAGAATCCCCGTGCGATCGCGTCGAGGAGTTTGATAGTATCTCAAATAACTGATTTTGATATATTTTGATATGAGCCATCTAACATAGACGATATCAAAATTTGTTCAAAAACTTTGGAAAGAGCAGTTTGAAAACGCTGACGATGCTTGATTTTGAAAAAAGGTCGAACTATTTCTGCGATTGCACCTTTACCTTCTCTATTATCAATAACTCGAATTGCCCGCAGAGTCCCCAACTGGATTTCTTTTTTTACCATCAACTCAGAGATTCCAGTTGCGCCTACGCCATTTTCAATTGCGGCTTTTGCCATCTCACCACTGGTGAACACTAAAATGACATTCAGTTCACTGAGGTTGATGCCCCAATTTTGCAACGCTTCCTCAAACCTTTGCTGGGTTCCAGATTCGCGCACCCGCATCACCCAAGGAGTTTGGGTTAGTTGACTTAAATCAACTTCTCCCCACTCAAACCAAGGGTGTTTTTGACCGACCACAATTTGCAAGCGATCGCTCCCCACTATTTCGTACTCCAGAGTATTCTGAAGCGCTGGCTTCACATCTCCTTCCACCAAACCTAAATCAAACTGTCCCATCGCTGTACCGACACAAATCGTTTCTGCATTGGCAAGGATACAGTCAATCTGGATACCAGGATATTGGCTTTTAAACTCACTAATCTTGCTAGGTAGCCAGTAGTTGCCAATTGTCAGACTCGACCCTAATTTCAATTCACCCCGTTGCAGATTGTTCAATTCTCGCAATCCCCTTTCAGTTAAGGAAACTTGATCGAGAATTTTTTGCGCTTCCACTTGCAGTAATTTACCCGCCTCAGCAATCTCAATATGGCGACCAATCCGATGGAATAGTTTCACTCCGTATTCTTGCTCTAAGTTGTGGATCGCTGCACTGACGGCAGGTTGTGTAATATAAAGCTCCTCTGCTGCGCGAGTAAAGTGTAAGTTCTGCGCCACAGCCAGAAATATTTTTAGCTGCTCAAGCGTCATTCCTGCCATTTATCGTATCCCTAAGACTTGGTGTCAAAATTTTAATCACTTTCATTTATCATTCTGACAAATAAAAGCATTTGATTCTATCGGTTAGTTTGACTAAAGTATAAATCAAGGCTTCGGCACGGACTCAAACGACCAAGTAGAGAGCAGAGGGGCAGAGGGGCAGGGGGAGAATAACTCCTAACTCAGCACTCCTAACGCCCAATGCCCCAGCATGAAAATAAGGACATTCACAAATGAACGATTTAGTAACTGCAATTACCACAGGGATTACCGCATTCACTGCCACTAATATTGATGATATTGTCATTCTGACGTTGCTTTTTTCACAAATCAGTAAAACGTTTCGTAGTCGTCACATCCTTGCTGGTCAGTATCTCGGTTTTGCAGCATTGATCATTGCTAGCCTTCCCGGTTTCTTCGGTGGACTAATCATACCGCAGGACTGGATTAAACTACTTGGTTTTATGCCCATAATCATTGGTGTGAACAGTTTACTAAAACGCGAAGAGGATTCATCTGAGGAAGCCGAAGAAGAAACCGAACCGTCTTGTCCGTCTATAGTTAGAAGTTTTCTCTCTCCGCAAACTTGCAATGTCGCTGCGATCGCCTTTGCCAATGGCAGTGATAATATCAGTGTCTACGTGCCCCTGTTTGCCAACTCAGAATTAGATAGTCTGCTAGTGATACTAAGTGTATTCTTTGGACTAGTGGGCGTATGGTGTTATACCGCTTATAAATTAACCTACTTGCCTGCGATCGCCAACTTTTTAACTGAAAATGGCAACACTTTTGTACCTTGTATCTTGATTGGTTTGGGCGTGTTTATTGTCACAGAAAATGTTACTTGGACTCTTTTATCAGTAGTTTCTAGTTATGTATTCTCATTAATCTTAGGTTTTACTACTCAGCCGTCGAGTGAAGAACAAGAAAAATTAAGTGTCTAAAAACAGGTGCATCATGAATTTTCTGAGCTAAATGAATTCTAAACTAGAAAATATCTCACCCATCAACAGGAATCAAAACATGAAAATCTGGAAATCTCTGCTAATTGTCTTAATGATTGTCGCTAATCTAGCCTTTGCTCAACCTTCTTTTGCTGATAGACCAAAATTTAGCAAAAACCCTGATTACATCGAAGTCACTAAAGCACTTAAGCAACTCTCGCAGACAAAAGATACTCAAACTCAAGTTGAAGGTCTCACACCAGAAGAAATTCAAAAGAGAACCGAGGAATTAACACTGCAAAAATATGCTTTAGAGACGGGAATCAATTGGGGACAATGCAACAACCAAACAGGTAATACTATTGCGGTATACGGCAAAAGACCAAATGATGAAGAAGATGAAGATGCCGTATACGAGAATGGTCTATATTTTCTAGCTGATGGTCAATCCACTAAAAATAACTGGGATTGTGATGGCATCTATCTACCGAATGATGTTCAGGTAGAAAATTTCACCTCTAGTCCTAATGGACAAGGTGAAGAATTGACAGGGGCGGCGGCTTTGAAGATTCTTGATGGAACTCAGTTAGTAATTAAGAGAAATCCAGATACTGCTGCGATTGAATTGAATGTCCCGACTGTAAAAGTTCTTAACAGCAAAGAGGCTAACTGGTTTATCCCAGACATATCGCAGGATCTCATAAATACACGAGTTCCTAATGCGCCTAGCAATCAGTCTTGAAATATAGCAATCCAATTTGATTTCTGTATCCCTCACGGGAGCGTAGCCATACTTATTTGCGTAGGAGGCAAGAGGCAATAGGCAATAGGCAACAGTCAAGAAGCCTCTTTGAGTTGTACTGAATTTTTTCAGAAATCAAATATGAGTTCTATAGAACTGCATAGTTTATTTTTGAATGATTGTTCTGAATTTAAACAGGTTAACAGCCAAAATCAGAGAAAAAACAGGACAAACACTGGTGAAAAATCTCTCTGATCTTGGCTGTTTTTTTGAATTGATCGAATAGAATTCATGATTCAGGAGTCAGAATTCAGTTGCGTATTTTGTACAACTGGCGGATGAATAATCAACGTTTTCGCACCTCCACCAATTTGTATATTTTGTGGCGCAACAATTCAGTCGCAGGTTTGAATCCCGACTGATAGCGAGCGTCTTGATTCTGACTCCTGTTAGCGGTAGCGGGGCGTTTAGCCCATTCTAACTTCTGAATTCTTCTTCAATTATTTATCCTCAATTTTAGGCTTGTTTTATTTCGATATCTGCATTAAAATAAATTTTGGAAAAATGTACAATCATAACAAGTATATTTCAATAGCGCAACTATTGCGCTCGTTGCGAGTCATTTGGAAAGAGATTTCCTACTATCTTCGCATTTTTTTGATAAGAGCGGCTTTGGGGATAAAGGTATTATTGATGCAGTTAAAATTGAAACCTACAGAAGAAGATAAAGATAAAAAAAAGCCAGGGCGACTGAATCCGTCCAGAATCCGAGATCATTTGGCAAATGAGCGTACCTACCTCGCTTGGATGCGGACAGGAATCGCTCTTTTAGGTTTTGGTGTTGTTATTGTACGTTTGCGTGCTTTCCAAGTACCTTTAGTACCTCGTCCTGGCAATGGCTGGAAGTTAGGTTTAGTCTTCTCGCTAGTGGGTTTAATCACGGTGTGGCTCTCAACAGTACATTATTTTGCTGTCCGTCGTGATATCGAAGAAGATACTTACGAACCAACAGACCGATGGGTGTTGCTGTTTAGTCTCGCTGTGATGATTCTCGGCACTGGGGTAATCTATTTTGTTTTTACAACTTCTTTAGATCCCATGAGTCCACTTATCCCTGAGTAATACAGCAGAATTCAAAATTCAGAATTTAGAATGGGCTAAACGCCCCGCTACCGCTAACAGGAGTAAAACACGCTTTATAGCTTGGTAACAGACGCGAGCTTGTGTACATCACCAATTTGAAATCTGCTGTAAGATTTTTAAAATCGTACCTTATACAACTCGAATAATTCCCCTGATTTATGCGTTACGACTTTAGCACCAGCGGCCTTAATTGTTTTTTCCCATTTAGCCAAAGGCTCTAAAAACACTTCAGCCCCTAGATAGGTTTCCAGAACTGCCCAATCTTCCGCTAAAGGCTGTTCTGGATTGAGAACGTCAAACACAAAATGTCCACCCGGTTTTAACACCCGCTTCACCTCTGCTAGTACAGCATCCCAATATTCGAGGGGAAAATAGCAGCTAAATCCGGTGGCGATCGCTAAATCAAATTGCTCTGATGGATAGTTTAACTGATGAGCTGCTCCCGACTCAACACCTTTGAACAGCTTAGAATTCAACTGTGGCCCGCGAGAATTCAGGGTATCGCGTGCCACATTACTGATTTCTTGCCCATGAAAAAATGCTTGCCAATCCCGCCAAGGATAGATTAAAAAGCTGATACCACAGCCAATATCTATACAGTGTTGGTTTTTTTGAGGTTTAGCAATTTCCCAGAAAGGGGAAGCGATTCTTCCTGAAAAACTACCAGCAATCCACTCGCGGAATATCGGCATCGCCTGTACTTCTGCTGGGAGTTCAAAGGTTTCACGTTGATATTCTCGGTTAAAGCGATAGGCTACTTGGGCTAATCTTTCGTCCCAGTTGGTTGATTTGGGTGAACTAAAGAGATTTTGAAACTGAGAATCGGACTTTTTAGACATTTAGGTTTTTGCTACTCTTTCTAAGGATTGTAGTCAAATTCGCAAAGCGATCGCCAACGCCGAGCGGGTACGCCATCGCACCTGCATCCAATCTCCTGCTAAGGTTTGTCCGAAGTCATTGGTACTAACGATCAATGACTTCGGACAAATGACTAATACTTCGACTACGCTCAGTACAAGTGACAAATGACTAATACTTCGACTACGCTCAGTACAAGTGACAAATGACTAATACTTCGACTACGCTCAGTACAAGTGACAAATGACTACTCAACTTTTTCATACCAGATACCTACTTTCTCAAAAGCACCATAAGCAAGCTTCAGAAAATTCACTACTCTCTGTTTCCCAATTATCCCAAATTCTTTATACTCTCTAGCCTCTGCAAAAGTCAGGCGATTTTGGTCAATTATGTTTCTTTCTCTGTATGCTAACTTCGGAAAATCTATAACTTTTATCTGATATTTATTTACTATGTTCTGAAAGTTGGAGTCTGAGTCTAGATGCTCCCAATCATCACACAGCCCTAAATTTCTCACCAGAATATGAGGGATTTTATCACCGTAAGTATTCACTGATTGAGCAAACAGGTTGATGCTGTCGTATCCTCCTGTCGATACAAACCATTTGCAAAACAGAACTCCCTGCGAACTTCCTAATTCAAGTAATTGATTAGATTCAATCCACCCTTGTACTGCTCTATGCGATTGTGCGGCTAAATTCACAATTACTGGCTTCTCTATCGCCCACTCAAATATTCTATCTGCCTTATTTGCCTGTCGTTCATTCTCACTAAACACAGCATATTTACATATTTCCTTATATACCCCTGCAACATCTGGATTCGATCTATCTGTCTCCACTGGTACAAATGGGATTCTCTTATCCAGACAATACTGAATCATTGTCCTAGCAAAGAGAGACTTTCCTACCCCGCCTTTTTCACCATCTACAAAATGAATCGTCGGCATTACAGCCACCTCTAATAATTATTAAAGTCTGATATATCTTTCCCAAACTTAGAACTTTTTGGCCATTGCCCCCCAATACTTGTCGGTTAACGGGAAAAGGGGAATGGGAAAGGGAAAAGAAAAAACCTTTAACCTTTACCCTTTAGCCTTTTCCCAAAACCAAATTCCAGTTTAAAATCCAAAATCCGAGCAGTATTGCATTGCCCCCTAGTGTTGTGGTGGTTTTATGAGAAAGTATAACCATGATTTGAATATATTCCAACAGTCTCATTTTACACAGGCAAAATCCGCACTTCTCTACGAGACGCTGCGCGTAGCTTGCTTCCCCGGAGGGGTACGGCAGGCTCAGTTACCATCTGCGCGGACTAAGACAAAACAAGGGGCTTAAGCGCCTTGTTGTAAGTTGATTGAGAACTAAAAACCGAAAATTTAGGTTTTCAGACATTCTTTACAACAAGAATTAGGAATTTTTAGAAGAAATTGCTTTGGGATGTTGTTTAAAATAAGCCTGGAGTTACTTGCAGATTAACACTATGGCAGAAATTCGGTTGGCGATCGCAGGTGAAGATGCGATCGCAGCAACAGAGGCGCTTTTGGAAATTCCTGGTATATCTGGTAACTATGCAGTGAGTTCAGATGCACCGGAAAGAGAAGGAGTAACAGCAACAGTTGTTACCATCGTTACTATTGTTGGGGGTGCGATCGCCATTGCTGAACAAATCCGCAAGTGGTATCAAGAGTATAAAGCCAAGCAGTCTGGTAAAAGAATTGAAAAGGTGTTGATTGTCGGGCGCAATGGTAGGCGACTTCTTTTAGAGGATGCAACCCTGGAAGAGATTCGCCAAATTTTAGAATCGTAGAGACGGAATTGGGGGTGGTAGACTTGGGGTAAATACTGAAGTCTCAAGATTGAGAACGTGCAAACCCTCCACCTCGACCTCAAGCCAGTTGATGAGAATTACGTAGAGTTACGTTACTTTGTTGATAATCCAAACCAGTATGAAAAGCGCTCGCTTCCTCTATCAGAAATCGCCGATTTGATTCAGTTGGCAGAGCGAGATTATTACGTTGCAGATTTACCAGAGGATTATACGGTAACTGGGCGGCGGTTGTATAACTGGTTGGATGGGAGCGATCGCACTCTGCAACCCTTACTAGATAAGCATCGGCGTGAGGGGATTGTATTGGCGATCGCCACTACAGAAAAACTCGCCCATCTCCCTTGGGAAGTGCTGCACGATGGCGTTAGCTTTTTGGTTGAGCGAGTCCCGGCGATTGTCCCCGTGCGCTGGGTGTCAGATAGTACGGTAAAAAAATTGACCATTGACGGGGAACCAGAAAATCGGGCGCTGCAAGTTTTGTTTATGGCAACTTCGCCTTTGGATGTCAAACCTGTGCTGGATTTTGAGGGAGAGGAAGCACGGATTTTGGAGGCGACAAAGCGCCAACCTTTAGCGCTGACTGTGGAAGAAAGCGGCTGTTTGTCGGAGTTGGGTTATTTAGTTGATGGTTACGACAGAGATTATTTTGACGTTTTACACCTGACGGGTCATGCTACTTTACAAGATGGGCAACCCCGCTTTATTACAGAAACAGCAACAGGTGAAGCTAACTATGCCAGTGCTGGAGATATCGCCCAAGAATTACAATTTCGATTGCCTAAACTCATCTTCCTGTCTGGGTGTCGCACCGGACAAGCAGGCAATTCGGGATCTGTGCCGTCAATGGCTGAAGAATTGCTGAAATCTGGCGCAAAAGCGGTTTTGGGTTGGGGTCAAAAGGTTTTAGATCCTGATGCTACAGCCGCAGCTGCCGCACTATATCAGGAATTGTCAGCCGGAAAGCAAATCACCGAGGCTGTTGCTTGTACATACCAAGCATTAATTAAGAACAAGGCGCGGGATTGGCATTTGTTGCGGCTGTATGCAGCAGGTAATTTACCAAGTTCATTAGTTACACCTTTGCGGACTCGCAGACGGAAACCAGCACCACCGCCTTCTGTTTCTACCCAGTTTTTAGATCCTGCGGGTAAGGTGAAAGTCCCGACGCGGGAGAGTTTTGTTGGTCGTCGTCGGCAATTGCAAAGTTGTTTACGGGTGCTGAGTCAACCAAGCGATAAAGTTGGGGTGTTGATTCATGGGATGGGCGGTTTGGGTAAAAGTAGTTTAGCAGCTAGGCTTTGTGACAGACTGCCCAATTTTGAGCGTGTTGTCTGGGTGGGGAGAATCGATGAAGCTAGTTTGGTGAATCGCTTGACTGAAAAGTTGGATGACGACGAACAACGCAAACGCCTACAAGATTATGATGAAGAATTGAGATTTCGGCTGCGGCGAGTTTTCCAGCAGTTGCATGAGGATGCAAAGCCGTTTTTGTTGGTGCTGGATGACTTTGAAGTGAATTTAGAGACCTCTCCCCCAACCCCTCTCCGAAGCAAAGAGGGGAGTCAAGTTCCCCCATTCCCTGGTAGGGAAGGGGGGTTAGGGGGGTTAGGTCGTCTGCAACCGGAAGCAGCAGAGGTGTTGAAAGCTTTAGTTTGGGCAATTAAAGAAAATTTCACTTCTCACCGCATCATTATTACTTGCCGTTACGATTTTGAATTTACTCAGTTGCAGTATTTCCACAAGCAGCCGTTGGATGCACTGCAAGGCGCAGATTTGCAAAAAAAGTTTAATCGCCTCACAGCCTTTAATACTAAATCTCAGGTGGATGAGGCGTTAAAATTGCAAGCGCAGAAGTTGGCGGATGGGAATCCTCGCTTGCTGGAATGGTTGGATAAAATTCTGCAAAATACAACTGTTGATGTGGCGGCAATTTTGAATCGGTTAGCAGCAGATCCGGTGGAGTTGCGAGAGCAAGTTTTGGCTGAGGCGCTGCTGGAACAAATGGATACAACCATGCGGGAGATGTTGTCATGGGGATTGGTGTTTGAGTTGCCAGTACCAAGGGAAGCTTTAGCCGCAGTTTCTGAGAATATCCCCAATTTGGAACATTATATTAATCGGGCAGTGGCGTTGGGGCTGTTGGAAGTGAGCTATGATGAGGCGTTACGAGTACCACGCATTTTGCCTGTGCAGTTAGCAGGAGATGGGGAGGTTTTGTATGAGCAAGCGGCTGAAGTTTTGTATCGTCTTTGGTGGGAGACAAACATAGCAACTGAAGAACAATGCTTAGAAATTCATCGGCTGGCGTTGCAAGGGAAGGTAGACAAGATTGCTGTAGAAATGGCAAAGTTGACAGGGCTTTGGATAAATCAAAGCCGATTTCGAGAAGCTGTTCAACTGTGCAAATCAACTCTGGAAATTTGTGAAGTTTACTTAGTCTTACATAACTTAGCTCGTTCTTATCAAGCATTAGGTGAAGTTAGTAAAGCACAAGAGTATTACCAAAAAGCTCTAGATAGTTGTCTGGTAGAAGATAAAAAAGAAAAAGCTGCAATCTTTAATAATTTGGGAATACTCAAAGCCGATAGAGGAAAAATAGAAGAAGCGATCACCTTTTATCAACAATCTCTTGCTCTCAATGAACAAATCGGCGATGTCCAAGGTCAGGCGACGACCTTGAATAACTTGGGAACGCTCAAAGCCGATAGAGGAAAAATAGAAGAAGCGATCGCCCTTTACGAACAATCCCTTACTTTCAATGAACAAATCGGCGATGTTAAAACCAAGGCAGCGACGTTAAACAATTTGGGATATCTCAAAGCCGATAGAGGAAAAATAGAAGAAGAAGCAAACTGTTATGACATATACTTGGTGAAAAAAAAAAAATTGGGGATTGGCCAAGGTGAAGCGGGGACGTTAAACAACTTGGGACTGCTCAAAGCCAATAGCGGAGAAATAGAAGCTGCGATCGTCCTTTATGAGCAATCCCTTACTCTCAATGAACAAATCGGCAATGTCCAAGCGACGGCAACGACGTTGAACAACTTGGGAGCGCTCAAAGCCAATAGCGGAGAAATAGAAGCTGCGATCGTCCTTTACGAACAATCCCTTACTCTCAATGAACAAATTGGCGATGTCCAAACCACAGCAAAGACATTGAACAACTTGGGACTGCTCAAAGCCAATAGAGGAGAAATAGAAGAAGCGCTCGCCTTTTATGAACAATCCCTTGCTCTGAGTGAACAAATCGGCGATGTCCAAACAACGGCAAGGACGTTGAACAACTTAGGGTTACTCAAAGCCAATAGAGGAGAAATAGAAGAAGCGCTCGCCTTTTTTAAACAATCCTTTGCTCTCAATGAACAAATCGGCGATGTTTACGGTCAAGCATTGTCATTATCAAATTTGGGGGCTATGGCAGAGGAACAGGGAGATTACAATAAAGCACTAGATTATTTGCAGCCAGCCTTGGAGATATTACAACGTATCCAATCTCCTGATGCTGAGGGAGTTAGGCAAATGGTAGCGAGAGTGCAAGATTTAATTCGTAATTCGTAATTCGTAATTCGTAATTGAGAAAGTCAGAATTGAATTTGGCTTTGCAGGTTGGCAGCGATCGCCTATCTTTCAAAATTTGTATGAGCGATCGCCTATTTTGCGTTAAGTTGATTTATACACGAGTCTTTGAACTCCATTAATGAGCCTTTGATACTCATTAAAGAGGTTCTGAACTCCATTAATGAGTCTTTGATACTCATTAAAGAGGCTTTGAACTCCATTAATGAGCCTTTGATACTCATTAAAGAGGCTTTGAACTCCATTAATGAGTCTTTGATACTCATTCACCAGTTTTTTAGGCTTGTGGCTTGGTTGTCGGAGATTGCGATCACCATAATTTACCCCAAAGCACATTATATTCTGAGTTAAAGGCTCATTTAGATGAGCCTTTAACAGAGAAAAGAGATATTAGCCTAAATCGAAAAGCAAGATTTCGCCGCCGATGTTGGTGCTAATTTCTAGCTGTTCTTCGCCGTTGATTTGTACACCATCACCGGCTCTGAGTTCTTCGCCATTTAAGTTGACTATGCCTTTGGCTACTTGTAACCAAGCATAACGACCGGGTTTGACTTGATGATTAACAACATCACCTGACTCTAAAACAGATGTATATAACTCAACATCTTGGTGAATTGTCACAGCACCATCGCGCCCATCTTTAGAGGCAATTAAGCGGAGTTTACCGCGCTTTTCTTCGAGAGGAAAAGCTTTTTGTTCGTATCTTGGCGTTATTCCTTCTCGATCGGGAAGAATCCAGATTTGTAGCAAGTGTAGTGGTTCAGTTGGTGAAGGATTAAATTCACTGTGACTGATTCCAGTTCCAGCGCTCATAATTTGGGCATCACCGGGACGAATCACTGAGCCAGTACCCAAGCTGTCTTTATGCTCTACAGCACCTTCTAAGACATAAGTGAGGATTTCCATGTCACGATGGCTGTGAGTAGGGAATCCAGCACCAGGGGCGATGCGATCGTCGTTAATTACCCGCAGAGAGCGAAATCCCATGCGGTTGGGATCGTAAAAGCTACCGAAGGAAAATGTGTGATAACTATCGAGCCAGCCCATTTTAGCGTGACCGCGAGAATTGCGATCGTGAATTAAGTGGGTAATTGTATTTTGAGACATAAATTTACCTCGTTGTTAATGAGTATTTAGAGACGCAATTCATCGCGTCTGTACAATAGTTAGGAATCAGAATTGAACTAGCATTTATTTTCAGTAACCTAATAACTTCTTCAAGTTGAAGCATTAATCTTGATGTATTACTTGTCGAAGATATTTGTGAATTTTTTGACCTAGTTTTTAACTATTTCAATAGTAAAGTATATACATATAAATGAAAAGTACGCACTTAAAAGTGACGTACTTACCAAAAAGATACTATTAGATTTAAGAAAGACTACTTTTCTCAGAAGTGCTTACTTTACACCAGCAGGGATCTTTTGAGTTGTAGTAGCACCCGCTTTGCCATTCTCTGCTTTAATTTCTGCTACTTGCAGATGAGCTTCTAAGAACCAGAGTCGTTTGTCAATGGCGCGAGAAATTTCGGTGTAAAGGTCGGCGGTATCGAGGTCGCCTAATTCATCATTTTTATCGATCGCTTCCCGGAGATGTTTAGCATATAATGCATAACGATCTGACAGAGCTGTTACGTGGTCTTTACCATCCAAAATATCTAAGGGATATTCTGGCAAAATTGAATTACTAGCTGCGGCGCGGGCTGTTCCGAAAGCGTATCCGCCTAAAGCTGTGACACGTTCAGCCACCATATCGATGTATCCTTCCAATTCCCCAGCAAGTTCATCAAATAATAAGTGTAACTGGTAAAAGTCAGTACCTTTAACATTCCAGTGCGCTTGCTTTGCTTGGGTTTTTAGATCGGAAGTAGCTGCCAAAGTTTGGTTAAGAAGTACTACGATTTGCACTCGCGCTTCGGCGGGAATGTCAATGCGGGTAGGGTACAAACGTGATGTAATGCTGTTGTCGCTCATGATTCTACGTTGTTAATGCCTTTTAAATCCAACTTTACAGAATTGTTTGGTTTGGCGAAACTCTCTGACGATGGATTGAATTAATGCCTGAATATGTTACTGTTTATAACTATTAGTTAAATACGATGGTTTTCTATGGTATTGAATGTACCACCGAAAAGGCGATCGCGAATTACGTCATTGTGCAAAAAGTCATGGGGAAAACCCAGTTCAATTTGACTAACTTCATCTAACCGTTGCAGATGTTCTGGGGAAAGCTTGACATCTATTGAAGCTAAGTTATCTTGAAACTGCGTTAATTTACGTGCCCCAACGATCGGAATAATCACACCACTTTGAGCGCGTAACCAAGCTAATGCTACTTGTGAGGGTGTATGCCCAATTTCTGCTGCAACTTGGCTGACAACTTGCGCGATCGCTAAATTCCGTTCGGAAATAGTTCCTAACGCTGGATTTGCTAATCGTCCTTGTTCGTCGCCTGCTTGAGGAGGCTGATTATACTTGCCTGTCAGCACACCACCACCTAAAGGCGACCACGGCGTTACTGCTAAATCGAAGGCTTTAGCTAGAGGTAGCAAGTCTCGTTCTGGTGTTCGCTGAATTAAACTATACTCAATTTGCAGAGCGACAAACTGCGTCCATCCCTGGTAATGGGCGATGGTATTTGCTTGGGAAATGATCCAAGCGGGGGTATCAGAAATACCGATGTAAAGTACTTTACCTTGACGGACTACATCATCAAGCGATCGCAAGACTTCTTCAATCGGTGTTGTAAAATCCCAAGCGTGCAACCAGAATAAATCAATGTAATCGGTATTCAGCCGTTTGAGACTACCTTCCAAAGACTGAATTAAATTCTTGCGATGGTTTCCACTGGCGTTAGGGTCGCCCTTTTGATCGTTCATCCGCAAGGGAAAGGAATATTTTGTCGCAACTACAAAGCGTTCGCGTTCTTTAGCAATCAACTCGCCAACAATTTTTTCACTGCTACCATCGGTATAACCATTAGCGGTGTCAATGAAATTTCCGCCTGCTTCTGCATAGCTATCAAAGATTTTCCGACTTTCGTCAACAGATGCACCCCAACCCCAATCTTCACCAAAGGTCATGGTTCCCAAGGAGAGTTCCGAGACTCTTAACCCGCTTTTGCCCAAGAGTTTGTATCTCATGAATATTTTCTCATTAATGAAAAAACTAAGCAAATACCATCCCAAAGGCATGATAACTGGAAACCAGGAGCGATTTTTGAGGATAAGTTTTTTAGTTATTTATGTCGTGCTATCTAAACGCAATAGGCAATAGGTAATAGGCAATAGGCAATAGGCAATAGGCAATAGGCAATAAGCACTAGGCAATATAGGCAATAGGCAATAGGCAATAAGCACTAGGTAATAAGCAATAAGCAATAGTCAAGAAGCCTGTTTGAGTTGTACTGAATCTTTTCAGAAATCAAATATGAGTCCTATATCTGTAGTCAGTAGTAAAAAAATCGATTAAGTTTTAAATAATACAAAAAATCTCCTAGCATCTTGATATACATGTAAAAAAAGAGGAATTAAATTTGACTATTTTAGAATTTTCATTACTAATTTGGATTGGTTCGTTTAGCGCTGGCTTCTTAGGGGCGCTAACTGGCTTAGGGGGTGGAGTAGTAATTGTTCCTTTATTAACTTCGGTATTTGGTGTTGATATTCGATACGCTGTTGGTGCTTCACTGGTATCTGTAATCGCTACTTCTTTAGGTGCAGCATCTATTTATATTAAAAAAGGCTATACCAATTTGCGATTGGGAATGTTTTTAGAAGTAGCGACAACCATTGGTGCGATCGCAGGAGCAATGATTGCTACTTTTGTCTCTGTAAAAGCCCTAACTATCGTTTTAGCGATCGTCCTTATTTATTCAGCATACCTTTCACAACGACCCAGAATAGAACACGCTGAAGATGAAGTAGCAGATCCCATAGCAAACTATCTGAAACTAAATAGCAGTTATCCAACTTCTGATGGAGTTATGTCTTATCAAGTTCATTCAGTGCCAATGGGATTTGCTGTGATGTTAATAGCTGGGGTACTTTCTGGATTACTTGGTATCGGTTCCGGGGGATTCAAGGTATTGGCGATGGATCAAACTATGCGTCTACCCTTCAAAGTTTCTACCACGACTAGCAATTTTATGATCGGCGTGACAGCAGCAGCATCAGCCGGAGTTTACTTAACACGAGGCTACATCGATCCGGGACTATCCATGCCAGTGATGTTGGGGGTATTACCTGGTGCTTTTTTAGGCGCACGAGTTCTTACAGGCACTAAAACGCAGATTTTAAGAATTATCTTCAGTGTTGTGCTGGTGGTAATGGCTTTGAAGATGGTCTACAACAGTTTGATAGGGGGACTGTAAAATGTATAAATTTAATAATAGCTTTCGTTGGACATTATTGGCACAGCCAGATACTAAAGTGGTTACACTAACCTTACCACCGGAAAATCCAGATTCTAATATCGAACAATTAAAAGAGCAACCCACTAGTACAGCAACACAATTGCCTAATGACTGTGAAATTGATGTTAACAAGAATGTGACGAAAACATCAAGTGAGCAGCAATTAGAATATTTGCTTAGTAACTTGATGAAATATGGGGTTTTGATAGCGAGTGCTGTGGTTTTGCTGGGGGGTATACTCTACTTGATTCATCACGGTAATGAACCTGCGGAATATCACTTTTTTCGGGGAGAACCATCGGAATTTCGCTCACCAGTAGGTGTAGTAAAAGCAGTTTTATCAGGTAGCGATGCCTACAGCGAGCTACGCCTACGCGGCATTATTCAACTTGGACTTTTACTACTAGTTGCTACTCCTATTCTGCGCGTTTTTCTTTCCCTATTAACTTTTTTACTACAGCGAGAATTTATCTATGTAATTGTTACTTTATTAGTAATGGTTAGTTTAACTTACAGTCTGATCGGAGCATATTATTAGTAGTATTTTTAAAATTTAAGGGTTAAATTCCACATTTAACCCTTAGAGGTTGTTTGAAAAGTGTTTCGCTGTGACTTTAGGCACTTTAGATCCCCCCTAACCCCCCTTTTTAAGGGGGGAACCGGAGTCAAAGTCCCCCTTTTTAAGGGGGATTAAGGGGGATCTAAAACTTTTGATACCGACAAGAGGACTTTTCAAACATCCTCTTAACTAAAAGTATTTAAAATCAACTAAAAATGATTTTTTCGGATTATTAAGAACCTTGCAAAAGTTCATTGATTGAACTTATACTCTGCTTTATTTGCTCTGTTAGAGAAGTTCTTAATAAGTCCAGGTTTACGGCTGAAAAATTGAGTAATCCCAAAGCATACAATAGGCTGGAAACACCAATGAATAAAGCCAAAAGTCTCCCAAAGCAGCCGGGATTTATTTCAATAAAAGCTAATTTAGATTGCCCGATGACGGCAATCGTTATAAAAACAATTCCTGCTATTAAAAAGGTGCTATTTGGAGTTAAATCTGTCATTTTCCGATTAAGATGCCTTAGTACTTTTATTGTAGCTATTCTTAGTTAAAATTTTTGTCCCTGCTATATGCAAAAACAGAAAAATTTTGCAACTCCACATCCACCTACCTCAACCTAATGAGGCTCTAGCGATCGCAGTATCGGTGTTGGATCTCAACTTGTGTTATGATTTAGAAAGATATATTTTGATTTTGAAACTTATTGAGCGAAAAATAACGTTGATTGTCTCAATGGTGTATAAATCGTTCTATTTCGCTCAGATACCCCAGGAAAACCCAAATTCTGTAAGAAGCGAACTAACTGATGTGTCTCTGGTAGAAATTAGATGTCGTGAAGTTGCAGCTAATTTAAACCTCAATTTTACTTTTTATTATTTTGCTGAAACTATGCAGTGGTAATACTTTCAGCATCAAAAAGCCAAAATATTATCACCCCTATACTAGACTTTGATTTAGTTTATATATTAAACTACACTAAGACGATAGGAATAGTGGTTTTTTATGGAAAGCGTCCAAAACGTTAGTCAAGAGTTGAATGTAACAGGAGACACAGCATTAGAGCAATTACAACAACCTACTCCAGAGGAGTTCAAAAAAGATATTTTCAAAAAACTTAGAGGTGGGTTTTTTCTAGTACTAGGATATTTGTTGTCACCACTATGTTGGTGGAATGACCTACTATTCAATTTGCCAATAGCTTATGGTTTTGGGTATGCATGTAGTTTACTTTCCCCAAAATTGCTTCTACCTTGTTCAATTATAGGATACTGGCTCTCTAATATTGTGGGGATTCTCTTGATGCAATTTGGTTCTAAGGACATTTTTCAAAAAGAACCTCAAGAGCATAACCTCAAAAAAGAATTACTTACTGGTTTAATTTCTTCAACAGCTTATACACTGTTGATTATACTATTGATCCAGTTAAAGATTCTCGATTCTCCGATTTTATTCTCCAACAGTTAATTTAGTTTATCACCTTGCTAGAAAGAAATTGGTGTTGCTAAATCGAGGTATGAATTTGGATGTAGAGACGTTGCATTGCTTGGATGTAGAGACGTTGCATTGCAACGTCTCTACAAGGATTTTGAAATAACGCAAAATTATTCATACCGCAATCAGCAACGCCAGAAATTGATAGTATAGTCGCACAGCTGTGCGTTCATACGCAGATATAGTAATCCATGCAAGCATTATGAACCAAAGAACCCCAACTTATTCAATAAGTTGGGGTTCTAAGTATGTCAATGGAGAGCAAATCAGTGAACAAGAAGATCATTTTTCGTCAAATTTTAAGAACTCACTTAAATTAAACATTTTTGGAGCCTCCTTACTTACAATTAATGGCAGCTTACCATTCCATTTTTCTATTGCTTGCCTTTGCAGGATTTCTGGAGTTAAACCGTCACGTAATAATCTATGTGCCTCAGCCTCTCCTTTGGCTAAATTAACTTTTGCCTCAGCCTCTTTTGTTGCTTTCAGTGCGATAAACTCTGCTCGTTTTGCTTCTTGTTCAGCAACCTGCTTCGCCTCTACCGCCTCACCAAATCGTTCGGAAAAATGGACATGAACTAGAGAAATATCATCAACTGCAACGTGATAATTACCTAGCCGTGTGGACAAGGCATCATCTACTCCACTTTTGACTTCTCCTCGTTTAGTAATAATTTCTTCAGCAGTATACTTTGCGATTACTGCTTTGATGACTTCTTCAACTGCTGGGTTAATAATCCGAATAACTACATTTTGTTCATCTCCAATTTCTTGAAAAATGGTATTTGCTTGCTGGGGAATAATATGCCAATTGAGAGCTACATCGGCGAAAACATTTTGTAAATCTTTGGAAGAAGCTTCAGCAGAAATTTCCTGCTTTTGGACTCTAATACTCAACTTTTTCACAGTATTAACTACAGGAATAATTAAGTGAAGTCCTTCTCCTAATATCTGGTTTTGTACTTCGCCAAATTTCATTAAGACACCACGTTCTCCTGCATTTACAATCACACAAGGTGTGAGAAAGAGAGTTATCAGAAACAAAAAAGCGGTCAATTTCCCGGCACTGTTAAAACTTGTAACTTTTATCATCGCTGTGAACCATGTATGCATCTTACATAGAGACACATATTTAGGAGTTATGGGCTTTTTCCCGTCATGATTTTAGCTCGACTTGATCCAAAATTAAGAACATTCTCGACTCAATAGCAACTGCCCATTATTCAGACGATATACACCAGTAGGTTCAATAATCGGATCGCCTTTTTTCCAGGAATGGGATATGGTCTCGACACCTCTCACTTCACCAGTTGTGTAGTTAGAAACCAAAACCCCAGGACGATTAGGGGTCAAAGCACCGGAACCTGTAATAGTAAAAGAATTTTCTTGCCGCTTTGTGCCGCGTGAAATGCAACTATTGGCGATGAGTGCGTTGGCGTCGATGACTGGAGATAATTCGGTGAAGGTGTTTTGAATAGAACTATTATCAGGGGAATTAACCTCAACAGTTCCCGATAAACCGACTCCAGAAGTCGCTGTAATAAATTTGGAAACATCGCTGGGTTGAGTACCAACAAATACACCTTGGCTGTTGACTACAACTCGACCACCACGAGAATTATCTGAGTTAGCGCTGATGCGGCTATTTTCTAAAGCGATGAAGAATTTTGTTGTATATATATTGATATTGCCACCAAAGACATTTTCGCCTGTGGCATTGGTAGTAATGCTGCTACCATCACGAAGGGTTAAATTTTGGGTGTTGAGGTTGATGGTTGCTTGTTCTCGGTTGGGGTCTTTATTTGGACTACGGGTGTTGGCATTGAGAGAGGCTTGGTTGTCTAGGTTGATGGTGTCGGAGTTAATGGTCATTATACCTGCGTTACCTTTACCTCTGGCGTTGACCAATACTTCTGCACCATTGCGTACAAGTAATTGAGGAGTGTCAAGCTTTAAATCTCCTGCATCTCCGGTTGAGTTAGGTTCAGCAGAAGCTAACAAGCCACTAGGAAAACGACTATCAGCAGACCTACCAATTAGTTCAACTCGACGTGAAGCATTAACAGTCAAATTTCCAGCTTTTCCTGCACCAAATGTACTAGTAAATACCTGCGCCCCATCCCGCACAAGTAAATTTTGGGCTTTAATCGTTAAGTTTCCTGCATTTCCAGTTGAGTTTAGGCTAGTAGAAGTTCTCAATGCAGTTAAACGACCATCAACAGGACTACTACCGATGATTTGTACATTATGATCGGCATTGATAGTCAAATTTCCTCCGTTACCTGCACCAGATGTGCCTGCAAAAATAATTGCTCCATCTTGCACCAGCGCATTTTGGGTGTTAACTATTAAATTACCTCCCTTACCTGCACCAAAAGTACCAGCATTTACTACCCCACCTTGCAGTAGTAAATCTTTGGTAGTAACAGTCAAATCACCCGCGTCTCCAGTAGAACCTGGATTCGTAGAAGAAAGTAAGCTACTAGGAAAACGACCATCAGTAGAAGAACCAATGAGTTCTACGCTATGGTCAGCATTGACAGCCAAATTACCTCCCTTGCCTTGACTAGATATATTAGTGCTAACAAATGCCCCATCACGAATACTTAAACGACCTGTGTTAATGTTCAAATTTCCAGCATCTCCAGACCCTAAGCCGCTAGTAGAGATAGTGCTACGACTATTAGGTGAACCACCTACAACTTCTACTGAGTTTTTAGCATCTACAGTCAAATTCCCGCCCTTGCCTGTACCAAGAGTAGCCGTTGCAATTAGTGAGCCATCACGAATGCTTAAACGACCTGTGTTAATGTTCAGGTTCCCAGCATCTCCAGACTGTGAAGTACCAGTAGAGATAGTGCTGTTTTGACCACTCAATAAACTACCTAGTTCTACTGAGTCTTTGGCATTTATGGTCAAATTTCCTCCCTTACTAGTTTGACCAGTTGCACTTGTGGTTATATTTCCACCATCGTTAATACTTAATCGTTGTGTATCAATAGTTAATTGCCCACTATTTCCAGCACCGAAAGCACTGGTTGATAGGCTACTTCCGCCAATGTTCTCTCCAGTTTGTGGATTAATCAACGTTGATATACCGCTCAAGGTAACGGAGTCTGAAGCGTTAACTAATAAATCGCCGCCATTACCGCCTCCTGATGTGGACGTTATAATATTTCCACCGTTAGTAAGTGTAAGCGATCGCGTTTGAAGTTCTATATTTCCACTATTTCCTTGACCAATACTAGAAGATGAAATTGGCGCAAAACCATTTAACAAAATTGAGTCATCAGCAATAATCCGAATATTGCCACCCCTGCCCTCATCAGAATTTGAAGAATTGATAGAGGTATTATCACCATCAAGTGTGAGGGTTCTCGTTTTGATTTCAATATCACCGCTAGGCTGATTATTAACCTGACCAAAACCAGATGCAACAGAAGCACTTAAAATATTGCTTCCACTCATTAGCGAAATAGCTTCTTGAGCTTTTAAGGTTATTTTTCCACCTTGCCCTTGTCCAGTATTGGCGGAACTAATTGTGGATTCGTTGCTTAAATTAATATTTCGAGTTGCAATTGTAATGTCACCAGATTTACCTATTGGATTGAAGATTCCAAAGGTACTAATCAAACTATTGTTATTGAGGCTGAGATTATCTTTAGCATTTAAAATAATATTTCCCCGACTTCTTGTACCAGTGGTAGTGATTTGACTTTGGTTTGTGAGGCTAATTGATTGGGCATTAATTGCTACATTTCCGGTATCACCTAAAGAGTTTTGCAAACCTTGATTACTAATATCACTATTATCTAGCGTGACATTGCCACTTGCATTAACTACGATGTCTCCTGCGGCAACACCCGGTTGACCTTCACCTGTTTGAAGTACTGAACGAATAAAACTATTCCCAGAAAGACTAATGTCACGAGCGTTAACTGTAATTGTATTCCCTCCTGTCAAAACAAAAGCGTTATTTTGCAGGGCAATATCCGCTTTCGATAAACCTTCTGGGAAGGCTAACTGCGTTTGATTACCACTACCAATCAACTCAACATTTCCTATTCTTGCAACTGCACCCAATTCCAAACGATTTCCTAAGGAAGCTGCAACACCACCATCAAATGTAATATCTCCACCTATTAAGTAAAGACTTCCCGGTGTTGCAATTTGACGACTACGGTTAATTATTCCATTTTGATTAATCTGATTAAACAACAAGGCTGAAGGATTAATAGTCAACAATGGTACTGTTTGGGGATTTGTCGCACTAAAAACACCTTGATTGGCAAACTGCACACCATTTGCAGTTGTCCCCATAAATGAACCCTGCACATCTAAACTTGCATTCTGCCCAAAAATAATTCCATTGGGATTAATCAAGAATAAATTGGCATTAGAACCAGCTATACTACCGTTAATAATCTGGAAAGTACCCAACTTACCCAATATCTCAGAGCGGTTTCCACCTGTTACCCGTGCTAAAACATTCTGGATATCGGCATTAGGAATAAAAAAATAAGCTCCTCTATCAGCGCTGACATTAAATTCTCCAAAGCTGTGAAACAGATTGATTTGGCGAATTGCACCACCTGTAATTACTTCTATTGGTTGTCCCTGAAAGTTACCTATAATTTGAGAGGACTCAGCGCCAAGTGTGTTATCAGGCACGATATTGCTTTGCTGTGCCTGGGTTTTGCTAGTGAGAAGACTTACACTCAAGCAGCCTAGTAAGCCTGTCACTCCCAACTGCAAACACTTGTGTAATCCGTATTTGATCGTCATAAGACGCGCTTTTATATAGATTATTTCAGTATCTAATAAAGCTGCACCTTTGGATGATAAACAAGCAAATATTTGTTAATTGTGCAGTTTTCTGCAATGGTGCGATGTCTGACGAGAAGCCTTACAGCTAAACACTTGTGCATTCTCCAGCTAATATCATGTCTTTAATTAGAACATTCTCGACTCAATAGCAACTGCCCATTATTCAGCCGATATAATCCTTGTGGTTCAATAATCGGGTCGCCTTTTTTCCAAGGACGAGATGTAATTTCTATACCTCTCACCTCACCAGTTGTGTAGTTAGAAACCAAAGCATTATCAGGACGATTAGTAGTCAAAGCACCGGAACCTGTGATGGTAAAAGAATTTTCTTGTCGCTTTGTGCCACGGGAAATGCAACTATTGGCGATGAGTGCGTTGGTATCGATGGCTGGAGATAATTCGCTAAAGCCGTTTTGGATGGAACTTGTATCGGGTTTGTTAATGTTGGTTACACCAGAAACGCCTAATTCTGAACTTGCAGTAATATCGCTTTTTTCCGTTGGTTTTGTCCGTGCTTCGATACCGAAAATACCTTGCGAGTTGATTTCGACGTTTCCACCGCTTCCTAGAAAAGCGTTAGCACTAATGTCATTGTTTTCTTTGGGAATGGCAACGATGAATTTAGCGTTAATATTGATGTTACCGCCATCACCGCCTGACTTGGCTAACCCCGCCGTTGTGCTGATATTGCTGTTACGACGCAATAGTAATAAATCTGTAGCAGTTAAGCTAATATTTCCACCATCACCAGAGTTATTTACAGCACTAATAGCTGCTTTATTATTTAATAGTACAGTACCTGAATTAATGTTAATATCTCCTGCAATTCCATCTCCAAGGCTACTAGAAGATAAAACTGCACCATTGAGGGATAAATCATGGGTTGTGACGTTAATATTGCCGCCTTCACCTTTACCTGTTAATGCTGCATCTATTCCAACTGTAGTAAAAATGCCAGTATCAAAGTTAAAACCATTAGGGGTTGTTCCTTGAAGAGAGAATTTTCTCCCAGCATTAACGGTGACGTTACCTGCATTTCCTTGTCCAAATGTAGCTGCATTGATTTGACTACCATTTGTGAAAGTAATATCATCGGTAGCATTAATTAGCACATTTCCAGCATTGCCTTTACCAGCAGTAGTAGATAATAAAGCAGCACCATCAGATAAATAAAAATTACGCCCCTGAATTTCAATATCTCCACCCTTACCTACTGCATTTAGGTAAAGGATGGAGAATAAAAAGCTTTTTTCTGAAATCAAGATATCGCCACCTGCTCGAATTGTAATTTTACCAGCATTTCCGTCTGTGGCAAATGTTGCTATATTACTATCTTTAATTGTTGTGTTACCTGATGTAGTTATCAAGACGTTACCTGCATTGCCTTTACCATTAGAGAGTGTAAACAAATTAGCGCCATTAGATAACTCTAAACTAGGGGCTACAATCTCAATATCACCACTGTTACCTATGCCAGTTTCCAACACTCCGCTAGATATTCCACTACTAAGTCTTTCACTGCGTCCAGAAAATGTCACAGCATCACCAGCTTGAATTTTGATATTCCCACCATTGCCTTCACCTGATGTACCATTACTCAGGTAAGAACCACCTGTAAAGAAAACATTCTCTTTTGTATTTATTGAGATATTACCAGCGTTACCTTTACCACCAAGATTGCTGTTAAAAATGGCAGATTCTCCGCTTACAGAAAATGACTTTGCAAAGATATTAATATTCCCAGCATTACCTACACCTGTCTTAGAGATGCTGTTACTTATACTACTCCCATTTGCAAGAGAAACTGTATCTGTTGCATGAATTGAGATATTACCAGCATTTCCACCGCCAAAAGTACTAGCGAAGAGATAAGAGCCATTATCTAAAGAAACCTTTATTGTTTGGATATTAATATTTCCACCATTATCTACTAATTCTGAAGTTGCACTACTAAAATAGGCTTGATTATTTAAAGATAAAGTATCTTCAACTTTAATCGATATATTACCAGCATTTCCCTGACTAGTTGTAAAGGCATTAATCGAAGCATTATCTAATGATAAATCTCTAGCTTTAATGTTTATAGTGCCACCATTACCTCTAGCTTTATCGATAACGGCAGTACTAATTTGAGTAAAACCAATATTATTAGTATCGCTGAGTAAAATCTTTTCTGCTGCTTGAATAAATATATTACCGCCATTACCCAGCCCAAGGGTATCAGCACTTATTTGACCTTTGTTGTTTAAGAATAATTCTCTGGTATTGATGCGTATATCTCCACCTTCACCTACGCCATTAGAACTTACATCACTACTAATATTACTGTGTAATTTACCTTCTCCTAATTTTTCAGTGAAAATCTTACCAAAACCATCTATATTAATAATTTCGCGGGCATTAATGGTAATATTGCCAGCATTACCTATGCCATCTGTACCTGTATCAATACTTGCACCATTTGTCAACGACAGTGAGCCGGTTGCAACTTCTATATTTCCACTATTACCGACACCTCCAGTTATCACATCACTTTGGATACCAGCAATGGAATAGCCCACTATCCCGTCTAGCTTAATTGTGTCATGGGCATTAATAAAGATATTACCTGCATCACCTTTACCGGAAACTCTTGTAGATATTTGTGAACCACCCAATAATGAAAGAGTTCTAGTATTAACCCAGATATTTCCACCTTTACCCACACCATCTGTAAACACTTTGCTGTCAATAGAACTATCACTATCAAAAGCAATATTATTAGCATCAATCGTAATATTTCCTCCATCCCCTTTACCAAGAGTACTGCTGCTAATAAATGCCCCATTGGTTGCTTGAAGAAAACCTGTTTTTATCTGAATATCTCCAGCTTTACCTGTGCCTTCTGGGTTGACAGTACTAGTAATCCGGGTATAGATTCGACCTTGTTCGCCGTCGCTTAAAGTAGTATCTATAAAACCATCTAAACTTATGGCATTACGAGCATTAATATTGATACTACCGCCATTTCCTTGTCCTAAAGTTTTAGTGTTGAGTTCGGAACCTTGCGTTAGAGAAAGAGAACCTGTTTTGATGTTAATACTACCACCATTGCCTACACTTCCTTCCTCCGCAGAACTATAAATATCACTACTATTTGTAAGGTAAATATTATCCTTAGCTAAGATCAAAACTTTACCAGAATTACCTTGTCCAAAAGTACTGGCATCTAGAAATGAATCATTACTTATATTCAAGGAACCTGTAGTTATATTGATGTCACCAGATTTACCAAATGCTCCTTGTCGTAATGTGTTAGAAATAAAGCTTTTATCTGTCAGATTTGTTGTTCCTGTGGCGTTAATTTCTATATTACCACCTTGACTGTTTAGTGTTCCTAAACCTTTCTCTATACCTGCTCTCAGTTTGCTTTCTCCTGCCAAGTTCACATCATGCGCTTGAATTTTGATATTTCCGCCATTCGTATTGCGAACATTAACTTCTGCGGCGTTATTTAAGTCAACATTTGCCCGTTCTACACCATCAGGCATAACTAAACTGAGATTACCACCTGCAATATTTAATCCCACATTTCCTGGTGCAGCCAAACCCGCTAACTCAATATTCCCACCATAAGCGTGAATTCCACCACCATCAATATTGATATTTCCACCCACAAACAGCAAACTTTTACCATCAGCAACTCGCAAACCCACGACATCTTCAGCAATAAGATTCTTATCAGCAGCAGCTTGCGATTGATTGCTAATTCCTGCATTCGCTTGAATTTGGTTAAACAACAACGCTGAAGGATTAATAGTTAATAATGGCACTGCTTGGGGATTTGTCGCACTAAAAACACCTTGATTGCCAAACTGTACCCCGTTTGCAGTCGTCCCCACAAATGAACCTTGCACATCTAAACTGGAATTTTCCCCAAACACAATCCCGTTGGGATTTATCAAAAATACATTAGGATTAGAACTACCAAATGTGCCGAGTCTTCCCAATATTTCTGAGGAGTTATTACCTGTTACCCGTGCCAAAATATTCTGAATATCTGCGCTAGGACTGACAAAATAAGCGCTACGTCCTTCACTGATATTAAATTCTTGAAAACTGTGAAAAAGATTGATTTGGCGAATTGCACCACCTGTAATTGCTTCAATCAGTTGTTCTTGATAGTTGCCTATAACTTGAGACGACTCAGCACCAAGTGTGTTGTCGGGTATGATATTACTTTGTTGTGCCTGGGTTTTGCTAGTGAGGAGACTGACAATTAAGCAGCCCAGCAACCCTGCCAATCTGAAATGCAAACACCTATTTAATAAGTCTTTTCTCGTCATTGGGTGCTATTCATATAGATTATTTGAGTATCTAATAGAACTGCACCTTTGGGTGATAAACAAGCGAATATTCGTTAATTATGCAGTTTTCTGCAATTCGTGTATTCTATTGGTATCAATAATGCACATAAACCAGCATAAAAGCTGGATGTGTAACATTAATTAGAACATTCTCGACTCAATAGCAACTGCCCATTATTCAGCCGATATACACCAGTAGGTTCGATAATCGGATCGCCTTTTTTCCAGGAATGGGATGTAGTTTCGACACCTCTCACCTCACCTGTTGTGTAGTTAGAAACCAAAACCCCAGGACGATTAGTAGTCAAAGCACCGGAACCTGTAATAGTAAAAGAGTTTTCTTGCCGCTTTGTGCCGCGTGAAATGCAACTATTGGCGATGAGTGCGTTGGCGTCGATGACGGGGGATAATTCGGTGAAGCTGTTTAGGATGGTACTGGTATCGGGTGCGTTAATGTTGATTACGCCTGAAACGCCAAGTTCAGAACTGGCGGTAATATCACTTTTCTCGGTTGGCTTTGTGCGTGACTCGATACCAAAAACACCTTGAGAATTGATTTCGACTTTGCCACCTGTCCCTGTGAAGGCATTGGCTGCGATATCGCTGTTTTCTTTGGGGATGGCGATGATAAATCTGGAATCGATATCGATGTTACCACCATCGCCACCTGATTGCGCTGTACCTGCGGTGGTCGAAATTTGGCTACCGTTACGTAATAATAAGCGATCGCTAGCAGTTAAATTAATATTTCCCCCATCACCAGAATTAGTTATTGCTGCAATAGCTGCTTGGTTATCAAGTGCTGTGGAACCAGAATTAATATTAATATCTCCGGCTTTTCCTTGCCCAAAGCTGCTTGAACTGATTCCCCCGCGATTTAAAAATAAAGAATCTGTTGTCAGGTTAATATTACCTGCATTGCCTACTGCGTCTTGATTGACTGTACTAAAAAGACCGCTAGCATAACCTGTGGTACTAACACCATCGATGAAAATGCGATCGCGTGCATCAATGGTAATATTACCTCCATTTCCTATAGAAAAAGTACTACCACTGACTCTTCCACCGTTGGTTAAAAATAAAGAACTTGTTGTCAGGTTAATATTGCCTCCATTTCCTTCAGCTTCACCTTGCAAGCTAGTAAAAACACCGCTTCTTCCATTACTACTGACACCATCAATGCCAATAGCATCGCCAGCATTAACTATAATGTCACCTGCATTACCTTTACCGAAACTGCTAGCACTAAGTTGTCCACCATTGCTTAGTGTTAAGGAGTTGGTTGTTATTTCGATATTCCCGCCTTTACCAACACCTCCAGCAGACAAATAACTAAAAGTGCCACTAATACCATCAATAATCACAGCATCGTTGGTATCAATATTTATATTTCCAGCATTCCGGTTTGCATCGGTGAAAATTACACCGCCATTTCTTAACGTCAGCGTTCCTCCTGTTTTAACTTGGATATTTCCACCATTCCCGCTTCCAATAGCAGAGCTAATTGCCCCAGTTAAAGAATTGTTACTATTGGTTCCGTCAAAGGTAACGGCATCGCGCGTATCGATAAAGATATTACCAGCATTACCTTGACCACTACTAAAAGCGCTAAGTGTAGCACCATTTTTTATAAATAATCCTCCGGCGTTGATGCGGATATTTCCAGCGTTACCCGTGCTATTATCTAGCCCAGAAGTGCTTACGCCAGTAAATAAATCATTTCCCCCACCATCAGAAGTTACTGTATCGCGAGCATTAATAGTGATATTTCCTGCATTTGCGCCTCCAGTAGTAACGCTAGATATTCGGGCGCTATTCTTAACAGAAAGTGACCCTGTTGTGATCTCAATATTACCTCCTTTATTAAGGTAAATATTTTCTCCGTCACTTACTCCCTGATTGTACACATTAGTATTAACAAAACTATCATTATCGAAATCTATATTATCAAGAGCATTAATGCTGATATTTCCGGCATTTCCTTTACCAAAGCTACTACTACTAATAAAGGCTCCATTGCTAGCTTTCAACGTACCTGTTGTAATTTGAATATTACCTGCGTTACCTTCAGCAGTGGCTTGCACAGCATTAATAATATGGCTAAAAATATTACCACTTCTACCATCTAACGAAATATTATTACGAGCATTAATGATGATATTACCAGAATTCCCTTTTCCTCTAGTGCTACTTTCAATTACCGAACCATCATTTATTTCAAAGGAATTGGTATTAATAGTAACGTTTGCACCATTACCTATTGCACCCTCAACTACTTCGGAAACGATTCCACTAGATTCCCCTAGTGTTGAGTTACGAAAACTGATATTACCTTGGACGTTGATATTTATATTACCTGCATTTCCGCGTCCTCCTGGTAGCTGATTGTCAAAACCTTCTACCTGCGATTGAATCTGCGAACTATCTGTCAAAGAAAGTGAACCCGCAGTAATGTTAATTTCACCACCATTACCCACACCCCCAGATTCAATGTTGGTAAATATTAAACCACGGGCAAGTTCAACAGCATCTGATGTTTGAATCGATATATTACCACCATTCCCTTGTCCGAAAATACTAGTACTGAGGCTAGCATCATTACTTAGTGTAAAAGAACTAGATTTGATGTTGATATTACCACTGTTGCCTGTTGCTCCTGTAAATACAAGATTGCTAATTCTACTAACTAAATCATCTTTTTGACCTGTAACAGTAACATCACCTTGAGCATTGATATTTACATTTCCTGCATTGCCTTGTCCGTAGAGATTAGCATTAATTTGTCCAGCATTTTGTAACGTCAATGTCCCAGTTGCAATGTTAATATCGCCAGCTTTACCAAATGCTCTTTCTTGCACTACGTTAGCGATCGCACTTCCATCTATTAACGTTGTATCTCCTGTAGCATTAATAGTAATATCTCCACCCTTACTATTTGGAGTACCTAAGCCTGTATCTATTCCTGCTCTTAGTATACTTTGCCCTGCTAAATTGACATTCCGAGCCTGAATTGTGATATTACCGCCACCCGCACCGCGAACATTAACTTCTGCACCATTACTCAGCGAAACATCGGCGCGTTCCACATCTTCAGGTATAACTAAACTCAGATTATCACCCGCAATATTCAACCCCACATTTCCCGGTGCAGCCAAACCTGCTAACTCAATATTCCCCCCATAAGCGTGAACACTTCCGCCATCTATATTGATATTTCCACCAACCAGCAGCAAACTTTTACCATCAGCAACTTGCAAACCCGTAACATCTTCTCCAATGAGATTTGTCCCTGCGGGTGCTTGGGATTGATTGATTATTCCCCCACTTGCTTTAATTTGATTAAACAGCAATACTGAAGGATTAATCGTCAACAATGGCACGGCTTGCGGATTTGTCGCACTAAAAACCCCTTGATTACCAAACTGAATTCCGTTTGCAGTTGTCCCCACAAATGAACCCTGTACATCTAAACTGGCGTTTTTCCCAAACACAATGCCATTGGGATTTATCAAGAATAAATTCGGGCTAGAATTACCAAATGTGCCGAGTGTTCCCAAAATTTCTGAAGGGTTATTACCTGTCACCCGTGCCAAAATATTCTGAATGTCTGCGCTGGGACTGAAGAAATAAGCGCCCCGTCCCTCGTTGATATTAAATTCTTGAAAGCTGTGAAACAGATTGATTTGGCGAGTTGCACCACCTGTAATTACTTCTATAGGTAGTCCCTGAAAATTGCCTATAACTTGAGATGACTCAGCGCCAAGTGTGTTATCAGGCACGATATTGCTTTGCTGTGCCTGGATTTTGCTAGTGAAGAGACTTACACTTAAGCAGCCCAGCAACCCTGCCAATCCGAACTGCAAACATTTGTGTAATCCGTATTTGATCGTCATTGGGTGCAATTCGCTATAGATTATTTGAGTATCTAATAGAATTGCACCTTTGGATGATAAACAAGCGAATATTCGTTAATTATGCAGTTTTCTGCAATAGTGCGATGTCTGACGACAAGCCTTACAGCTACGCATTTGTGCATTCTCTAGGTATGAAAACTGCACGCAAACAAGCAGAAAAGGTGGATGTGTGGCATGAATATGTCGGATATTGCATAACTCATTGGCAACAGTAAAAATACTCACCGCTAATTATAGGAATAATATTTGATTTCTGAAAAAATTCAGTACAACTCAAAGAGACTTCTTCCCTATTGCCTATTGCCTCTTCCCTATTTACGCTTTTGGTAAACCTACGAATGCAAGACAGAGTATTTAGTTCAACAAGCGATGAGGAATGGAAGTGAAGTCAACCCACCTTTCTTACAAAAAAACCGTCCAAAATTAACATCTGAACGGAATTTTTACATATTAATATTTATGCCAACCTAGTTATGTTACCTGTTGTACTGATACCACAAAACTACAAGTCAGGAGGCAAAATCACCTGATCAATTGCGTGGATTACACCGTTAGTGCCTGTGATATCTGCCTGTGTCACTTTAGCATCATTGACAGTTACACCAGTAGTAGGATCAACCTTAACGTTGATTGTGCCGCCTTCAAGGCTTTTAACTTCGCCAGACTTCAAATCAGTAGACAATACCTTACCAGATACTACATGGTAAGTTAGGATTTTGATCAATACTTCTTTATTGTCTGGTTTTAACAATTCTTGTAAAGCATCTTGCGGCAACTTAGCAAAAGCTGCATCAGTGGGTGCAAAAATAGTTAAGTTATCTTTGCCTTGCAAGGTTCCGGTTAATCCTGCTGCTTTCAAAGCCTTGGTTAACGTGGTAAAGGAAGCGTTTGACTCTGCCAACGCTAACAAGTTTTTGCCCTGATTGTCGCTTGCTCCTGGCCCTGATGGTGTGGTAGGTTTAGTTACCGGTGTAGTACTTGGGGTAGAAGGTGCAGATTCAGTAGGTGCAGCACTACCACCACCACGATTATAGGGAGGCTCGCTGAAAATACTTGGTTTGGGATTTAATCTTCCACCACTATTCTGTGCTACTGGTTTGCTTTTGGTATTGCCTTTTTCTGTTGCAGAAGCGGCCTCAGTAGGTGTGTATTGAGCCTCTGCTTGAAGGCGTTGACCCTGGTTATAGGGGGCTTCGTTAAAAATACTGGGGTTAGGATTTAGTGCCGATTTCGCATCAGATGGTAAAGTAATGAGGACGCTGAAACTAGTAAATCCCGCTATGCCTGCCAACGTGGTCAGCAATTTGCTGTAATTTGTCTTCATAAATTTTGTTTTTTTGTCCACACATTACATAAAGATTTATAACATTTTGCTATGCACAAAATCTAACCGAAGAGGGAAGTAAGATTTTTCTCTAGAAGAGTTTGTACTGCTAAGGTAAAATATGTTACTTTTCCTTACGTTGACAAGTATAAAATATATTTAGCATAAATTCTATGTAAATTGAGTAAATTTTCTTATTCGCACCAAAAATAGTTAAAAAGCTCTACTTGGTCTAGCGTCAACTCTAAGGAAATATGAAAATCTCACATCTACAACTTATGAGTTACAATCATCTCGGAGAAATGTTTGACTTAGAATAGCTAATTTATATACAAAGTTGTACTTAAATTAATAGTTGATTCAAAAATTCTGAATATTATAGAGAAGAAGGCTGTGATGACGAAATTCCAACATTCATGACTCAGCAAAAGTACAAAAATTAAGTACCTAAATATCTTAGCTTAGTGGTCTTTCAAGTTTAAATTGATGTGTTAGGGAGTTAGTCGCTTATGGAATAAACCCCAAACGCTCTCTACAAGACGCTGCGCGAAGCGAGAAGACCGTCTTAACTCACTAAAAACCTTCAAGCAAAGTAGTAAAACAACAATCATAGAAATGAAAGTAATGGCTGAAAAATTCACAATTAAGCATTTAAGTTTATTTATAATATAATATACAGAATTAAATTATTTAGTTATTTGATGTAATTCAGACAGATATCGTTGAAGCTGAAATCGCGCGACTTCTAGTCATGCAAAGTTCAAATTCTAATCAATTAGAAATATTTTTTTAATCGAGAATTTTGCCAAAAATCAGGCATCAGTTAAACCCTAATGTCAATTAAATAGACATACCAACAAAAATTACTTAAACTAAAGATACAATTGTAAAGTTAAGAAGTTGACCAGTTAAAAGGTATACAACAAATGCTGGAATTATACCAATGGGAACTCTCTCAATACTCAGAGAAAGTGCGCCTAATTCTAGATTTTAAAGGACTAGATTACCGCAAAATCGAGGTTACGCCTGGGATTGGACAGGTAGAACTATTCCGGCTGACTGGTCAAAGACAAGTCCCGGTATTAAAGGATCGTAATAAATATATTGCGGATTCTACGGAAATAGCTAAGTATTTAGACTTAGAGTATCCCGATCGCCCAATAATACCGCAAGATCCCAAAAAACGGGGTTTGACTTTATTAATAGAAGAATGGGCGGATGAATCCATAGGCATTAAAGGTCGCAAAGCACTATTTGCTGCCGTAAGTCAAGACCAAAATTTCCGTAAGTCTTTATTACCCACCTCAACACCAGATATATTTAAAAGTCTGGTTCAAGGAGTACCTACTGACTTACTGACAGTGTTAGGTTTTGGCGTAGGTTATAGTCCAGATGTGATACAGTCAGCGATCGCATCCTTAAAACAAGACTTGGAAGCCTTAACTTTATTACTGGCAGATAGTCCTTATTTAACAGGAGATGAGCCGACTTTAGCTGACTTAGCGGTGGCTGGCTTATCGATATTGCTCAAGTTTCCCTCTGGCCCATATCTGGATTTACCAGCTTCTATTAGAGGTAAAGGATTACCAATCTTTGCCGAGAATATAGATTATGAACCATTCTTTACCTGGCGCGATCGCCTTTACGCCCAATTCCGCAAACCGTTAATTAGCACCACTCCATCAACCGGAAGTACGCCAACCTCGATTCAGATTGATTAGGTAATTGAGCATAGGAAATTGGGCATAGGGGATGAGGTATGGAGAAGAAAAACAAATGACCAATACTTCGACTACGCTCAGTACAAGTGACCAATGACCAATGACAAATGACAAATGACAAATGACTAATCAGATGAATTCCGCACAGCCATTAGGTTCGGTCATTCAAGGTTCTCTAACTGAAGGTTTAGAAGTACGATTGCATCCTGACATTTCTGTAGAAGATATGCGTGTGGGTAAGTTTCTTGTTGTGCAAGGGATGCGATCGCGCTTTTTTTGTATGCTGACAGATGTAGCATTGGGTGCTGCTAATGCCCGAATTATTGCTAATCCCCCCAGTTGGGAAGACACTTTTTTACGAGATGTTTTAGCCGGAAGTGGCACTTACGGTACTATCAACCTTGCGCCGATGTTGATGTTCACTCCCGAATCTGAAGAATCTTTCTCCCCAACAAATGGCAAATCAACAAATCCTTTCCTCCCATCGGTGACGGGTTTGGCTTCATTTGTGCCACAAACCAGCACGACAATGGAATTGTTGCCTGTTAAAACTATTCCTAGCCACTTTAGCCAAGTTTACGATGCAAGTGTTGATGATTTTCGCCGGGTATTTGGTTGGGAAGATGACCCCCAAAGGCGCAATTTTTCCATCGGCAAACCTTTGGATATGGATGTGCCCGTTTGCATCGATTTAAACCGTTTTGTGGAACGGAGTAATGGGGTTTTTGGGAAATCTGGTACTGGGAAATCTTTTCTAACTCGCTTACTTTTAGCTGGCGTTATTCGTAAAAATGCGGCAGTCAATTTGATTTTTGATATGCACTCTGAGTATGGCTGGGAAGCCGTTGCAGAAGGGAAGAACGTCAATACAGTTAAGGGATTAAAGCAACTTTTTCCCAGTAAAGTCGAAGTTTACACCCTCGACCCGGAATCGACAAAGCGCCGGGGTGTACGTGATGCTCAAGAACTTTATTTGAGTTATGAGCAAATAGAAGTTGAAGATATTAAGTTATGTAGCCGAGATTTAGGACTCTCTGATGCAGCCTTGGATAACGCTAATATCCTCTATAGCGAGTTTGGCAAGTCTTGGATTGTCCAGTTGCTGAATATGACTAACGAAGAAATCGAGATGTTCTGCGAGGAGAAGCGCGGACACAAAGGCTCGATTATGGCATTGCAGCGTAAACTCTTGCGGATGGATAGCTTGAAGTATATGCGAGCAGTTTGCCCCCAGAATTACATTAGTAAAATTGTCCAATGTCTGGAAGCTGGGAAGAATGTTGTGATAGAATTTGGTTCCCAGTCTAATATGCTCTCTTATATGTTGGTGACGAATATGATCACCCGACGTATTCACGAGCATTACGTCAAAAAAGCAGATAAATTTCTGCAAAGCAAAAATCCGAACGATCGCCCCACGCCATTGATGATTACCATTGAAGAAGCGCACCGTTTCCTTGACCCGGCCATCGTCCAAAGTACTATCTTTGGGACTATCGCCAGGGAACTGCGAAAGTATTTCGTCACACTTTTGGTAGTTGATCAACGTCCATCGGGTATTGATAATGAAGTCATGTCCCAGATTGGGACTCGAATTACCGCTTTGCTGAATGATGAAAAAGACATTGACGCGATTTTTACGGGTGTATCTGGTGGTGGCGGACTGCGATCTGTATTGGCAAAGTTAGACTCAAAGCAACAAGCTTTAATATTGGGTCATGCTGTTCCGATGCCAGTAGTAGTACGTACCCGACCTTACGACGCAACTTTTTACGAAGAAATTGGTGAGCCAGCCTGGGAAGAAAAACCTGACGCGGAAGTATTCGCAGCTGCTGAACTAGCCAAAGCTGACCTTGGTTTTTAAATAGTTATTTGTCATTTGTCATTGGTCATTTATACTGAGTTCGACTGCGCTCAATTACCGTGTTGCCGTTGGTACAGCCTCTTTAAGAGTTGTATTGGTCATTTTTGTTTGGCTTATTGATGACTCTTAACCAATGCCCCATCCCCAATTCGTAACATCCCTCCATTGTCACAGCAAATTAAGTTCGGTTATCCGGCTAGTTTTTGGCAACAGAGGAGGGGTTTTTGGAGTCACTATAGATATAGTCAGTAATTTCAAGGAGATTTAATTTTTTTTTGCAAATGGACAATTTTCAATTATAATTAGAGGTTTTATCTTAAGATACTTTACTATCTGCCTGATTTATCGTATTATAAAGTTAAGTAAAACTCATACCGACTTCGGATTTGCCAGTCACTATTCAGTAGCTGCCCAAAAGAAGAATTATCGAAAATAACCAGCGTGCTTATAAAAAATTAAAAATTTAGGGAAGGTAGGGGAACCTATCATTGGGAGTTTACATCTTAAGAAAGTCTATATCAATTGATAATTACTTTTGATAGCTCCCGATATCTCGTGATAGATGTACTACTTTTTCCCATTAGTAAGAAAACATACATTTTAATTACGGAGTAGAGGACATCGCACCAATGCCTACTGTCAATACCCAAACGGAAAACCTCAACACCAAATTCACGGCCGATATGGTGCGAACCTATCTGCGAGAAATTGGTCGTGTACCACTGCTAACCCGTGAACAAGAAATTGTCTTTGGGAAGCAGGTGCAACAAATGATGGCGCTTATCGATGCCAAAGAAGCTTTGGCGAAAAAGCTGCAACGCGAACCAGAGATATCAGAGTGGGCCGCTCACGTTAAACAATCGGAAACCGATGTGCAACAAACGGTGGCGCAAGGTAAGCGAGCAAAGCAAAAAATGATTGAAGCGAATTTACGCTTAGTCGTTGCTATTGCTAAAAAATATCAAAAGCGGAATATGGAGTTTCTGGATTTAATTCAGGAAGGAACACTAGGATTAGAGCGGGGTGTGGAGAAATTTGACCCAATGAGGGGTTATAAGTTCTCGACTTACGCCTACTGGTGGATTCGCCAAGCGATTACCCGTGCGATCGCCCAACAAGGTCGTACAATCCGCTTACCGATCCATATTACCGAGAAACTGAACAAAATCAAAAAAGTGCAACGCGAGTTAGCTCAAACCTTGGGGCGATCGCCGACTCCAGCCGAAATTGCCAAAGAACTGGAACTAGAACCTACTCAAATCCGCGAGTACCTGAACATGGCGCGTCAACCAGTTTCTTTGGATGTTAAAGTTGGCGATAATCAGGATACTGAGTTGCAAGAAATGCTCGAAGATAGTGGCCCATCACCAGAGTATTACACCAACCAGGAATTCTTACGCCAAGACTTGAACAACCTGCTAGCAGAACTAACCCCACAACAGCGAGAAGTTGTAGCTTTACGCTTTGGTTTAGAAGATGGTAACGAAATGTCATTGGCGAAAGTAGGTGAGAGATTGAATCTCAGCCGCGAACGCGTTCGTCAGTTAGAGCATCAAGCTTTGGCTCATCTGCGTCGCCGTCGTGCCAATGTTAAAGAATACGTTGCTAGTTAAAACTAGAGACGCAAAATCTTGCGTCTCTACACCACCTTGGTGATGCGCCTCCTGAATTCAGGGGGCGATTTTTTTTATACTGAAAGCTAGGAAAAACTCACGGGCGATTTCTATAGTGATCGGCTTTTTGAAGATGTTATTGAAAGTTAAAGTTTTAATTACTTTCATAATTTGACACCAGATCCAATACGGTTCAGTTAGTATATTTAGCTCTCGGAGATCCCCCTTAAAAAAGGGGGGCTTTTCCTCCTATTTACCCCCTTAAAAAGGGGGTCGCCGTAGGCGGGGGGATCTTAACCGAACCCTATTGACACCAGATCCCCGATTTCTTTAAGAAGTCGGGAACCTGCGGATTGCAATTCTTACAAACCAAATAGTTTGGCTGCTGCGGCAAGTCATTAATCTTTAATTTTTTCAACGCCTTTATTAACTACGCTCTCTGTTACAAGAATAGGATTTTGTGAAATTCCAATCATGTACACCTCATTTAGGTTATGATGCTTCTCTAAAGCAGCTTCATGAATGGTAAAGTAAACGGGCGTACCAGTATGCACGTAGTCTGGCATCCTTCTTTTATTCCTGTCATACATTGCTTTAAAGAAGCCAAAAACTGGATTTGGATTTTTGTCTACTCCAGTTACTCCACCAATTCCAAGTTCTCCTTCTGGTTCTTCATTAGATGGTGCTGGTTTTATAACGTTTCCCGTTGGAAATGGCAACATAGTTACAAAATCTTCCGTGTTTGCAATTCGCCAGTGCCGAACCTTTAAAGCTTCAAAACTTGCGGCAAATTGTCTATTCCCACATCGAGGGCTAGCAAAAGTGTAGAGTGCAACGTTTTCAGGATTTTTAAAATTGGTGTTTTTCAGAATATCTGGAATTGCTAATGTTGCTAGCGCTCCACCTAAACTGTGTCCCGTGACAAATATTTTAGCATTCTGCGACTTCTCCCACTTTTCATTAAGTGCATCAATAAGTTTCTGCCGTAAACTTACATAAACACCTCTAAAACCTGCTGTTACAAACCCAAAATTATTATCAATGTTTGGGATAATAATTGAACCTTGGTTTTCTTGCACAAGACCTTCTGCAATTTTATCCTTGATGTCTACTCTTTCATGATTTATATTAGTACTATCTTTGAAAGAAACAAGCTGAATATTCACATCCTTGAACCATTCAAGAAAGCGTCTAGTGCCACGAAAAATTACATATATATTACCAGGATCAGCTTCAGAGGCAACATATCCAAAAGGAACACCATTTTCTGCAAATTCAGTGTGTAGTAGAAACGGCTCCTTCAAGTTAAATATTTGTGAGTTATTTTTGAGTTCAAATAAATCGAACTGATTATATGCATACTGCGTTAGCTCTGCCAGTTTTCGAGCCATTTCTGCATCAAAACCTTTAGGATAAGTATTGATATCCAGTTGAGAAATAATTATTCTGTCTGTTGACTGGTTTGTATCAGTTGAAGAAGGCATTAGTTTTACCTCAAGCTCAGAAAGATAATTAAATAATTACGAGAATACGTGCAACAAGTCCTGTAACATTTTTGATTGTGGTTAAAATATCTACAGTATTTTGTACATTATCAATGGATTTTGCTAATGCTTCTAATCCGTCATTCAAATCTTCTTCAAGGCACTTAAGCCGTGCAGCAATTTTTTCTAAAGTTGCGCTTTCGAGTTTAACACGCAATACTGATAAATCGATCCGTTCATCAATGAATTTTCGTTTTTTTGCAGTATCGGTTTGCTGTTCAAACTTGTTTTGAATTTCTGCTGAATAAAGTTTCAGTTCGCAGTCACGGAGTTTATTAATAACTTCTTCACGAAATTTATCAATTGTTGGAAGCTGTTCAAATGTAATTGTTTGGTTGCTGTATGTCATGGTAATTCTCCTATTATGTAAATATCTACTTTGGTTTTTTATCCGCTTCCACAAGTTGCAGGAAAGCATCAACGTCTTGTAAAAAAGCATTAAGTCTAGCAAGGCTTAATTTGCCTTCAACAAAATCTTGAAATACTTTTTGAAAGTTACTTAATGTTTTGCTTGCTTCATTGAGTTCTTTTCCTCTTGCTTCCATTATTAATAAATTCCGTCGCGTTTCAATCCATGTATCTGCATCAGAAATTGCTGTATCTTGAATTAGTGGACGGATAACAAAACGTTCTTCTCTGGCTATACGAATAAGTTTGACATCTTGTGCAATTGAATCTCCGAGAGCTTTTAACATTTCCTTTTGGATTGTTAATTCAAGCATGATTGTACGATTGCGTTTTTCTAGCTCATCGCGTAATGCTCCACGAATTTGTGATGAAACTACAAGATTGGTAACTCCTTGGACAAGACCGGAATTTGTAATTAAATCGCTGCCTTGCAGTTGTTTTCCAATATTGTTGAGATTATCAACTACTCCAGCAATTTCTCCTTGGGCGCGTGTGGGTGCATCAGAAGAAGCAAGTTCGTTGAGCAGTCGAAAATAATCGCCTAATAACTTGTTATGTTTGCGTAATTTCCCAAGTATTTCTAGACGCTCTTCGTCAACTTGGGCAAGTTTTTGATAATCCTCTATTGTTTGATTGAGAATTCGGTCATTGCCTAATAGTTGCTCGGAAGTAGTATCAATGCGGATATTGCTTGCAGTATCAAGTAATTTATCAACTGCATTGGTATACTGACTTCCTGCATTAGCAAGTTTTTTGTATTCATCAGTTGAACGACACCCCGTTGTTATCGATGCAATCAATACAAAAACAATGACAACTTGATGGAGGTTTTTTTGGATAATCATTGTAGAATCCACAAAAATTTATACCTTGTTATGCAAGGTAGATTTAACATCCTAATTAAGTCAGCTTAAATGCCTCTAGTTCCCTAGTTATTTGCACTTGAACCGTAATAGTAAAAAGTCATGTCTTTGTCCTTATTATTGGTTAGATTTTTCGATCGCTCTGATCTTCCAAATACTTTAACGGGCTGGTATAAAGTTTGTCGGTCGGAAAAGGTCGGGAAAAAGTCAGGTCTTTTTGGGAGATTTACGTAAATTTTTGGAAAAAATCAAGTCGAGCGTGGGAATATTGTAGTTAGCCTGTATTACTACCGAATAAATGACGGTTGATGAAGCGATCGCACTCGTTGAGCAATTATTAGAACGAGGACGCTTAACAAAAGCCCAAGAGCTTGTATTTCGCCACACTTGGGAAGGGAAAACTTACCTAGAAATGGCGCGAGATGTCACTTATGACCCCGGACACATCAAAGATGTTGGTTCGCAACTATGGCGATCGCTCTCTCAAGTTTTAGATGAAAAAGTTACCAAAAATAACCTGCACGGAGTACTGAAGCGAACCGCACAGCGCCAAAAGGATACAAACGCTTCTTTAAACTTTCAACCCTCCACGAGCTGGGGGGAAGCAATTGACGTTTCCCAATTCTACGGACGTACTACTGAATTAGAAACCCTCAGCCAATGGATTGTGGGCGATTGCACTCGTGTAGTCACATTGTTAGGCATGGGTGGCATGGGTAAAACCGCGCTTTCGGTGAAGTTAGCAGAACAATTGCAGGGAGAATTTCAGTATGTCATTTGGCGATCGCTCCGGCACGCACCTTTTTTCTCTGACAAGCTAACTGAATTTATCAAAATACTTTCTTGTCAACAAGCGATCGCATTGCCCTCTGACCCTCACGAGCAAATCACCTGTTTAATCGAGTACCTTCGGAAATTTCGCTGCTTACTGATTTTGGATAATTTTGACACGCTGCTGCAACATGGCAAGCAGACAGGTTGTTACCGTGAGGGTTATGAATCCTACGGTGAACTTTTGTGGCGATTAGGAGAAACTCAACATCAAAGCTGTATTCTGCTCACCAGTCGGGAAAAGCCTACCCAAATCGCTGCTTTAGAAGGTGAGGGTTTGCCAGTTCGGACTCTTGCTCTATCAGGATTAGAAGTTGCAGCCGGAGAAACAATTCTCTCCCTCAAAGGGCTATTAAGTACAAACAACGAAACCCACCAACTAATTAAATGTTACCGTGGTAATCCTTTAGCGTTGAAAATTGCTGCAACTTCAATTCGGGACTTGTATAAAGGCAGCATTTCCCGCTTTTTTAGCGAAGGGACAACGGTCTTTAATGGTATTGGCAATCTCATAAAGCAGCAATTCCAACGACTCTCTGCGTTGGAGCAACAAGTCATGTACTGGCTAGCGATTCATCGAGAAAGCGTTTCTGCGATAGAATTGCAAACCAATCTGGCAGCACCAATATCTAAACCTAAATTAATAGAAGTTCTAGAGTCCTTATCCTGGCGTAGCTTGATTGAAAATAACACAGGCGGATTCACACAGCAACCCGTCGTCATGGAATACTTAACAGATTGTTTGATTGAGCAAGTCTGTCAGGAAATTGTCACGGAATCGCCGCGATATCTTCTGAGTCATGCCTTGATGAAAGCCGAGGCAAAAGACTATATCCGCGATAGTCAAATTCACCTGATTGTGCGGCCGATCTTAGAGCAACTGCAAATAACCCTTGGTTCTACTCGTCAGCTTGAGCATAAACTTGGCAGACTGATTAATAAATTGCAAGATGAAATTGTAGATCCAGTTGGATATGGTGGCGGCAACTTGCTGAATTTGTTGGTTCAATTAGAAACCGATTTGACCGGGTATGATTTTTCTCGTCTCAACATTCGTGACTGCGATTTGCGTAGGCGTAGCCCAACCCAGGCATCGCTCAACTTACATCAAGTTAACTTTACCCAAACAACATTTCGAGAATGTGTTTTTGCTGCAACCTTTAGCGGTATTACTAGCGTTGTCTTTAGTCCAGATGGGTGTTGTCTTGCTACCAGTGATTCCAACGGTGAAATTTATATTTGGGATGCCAACAACGGAAAACAACTCTTTAGCTGTAAAGAACATAACAGTTGGGTGTGGAGTGTTGTCTTTAGCCCTGTGCATCCGGTCTTAGCGAGTTGCGGTCAAGATCACACTATCAAACTTTGGGACACTACCACAGGAAAATATTTTAAAACTCTGTATGGACACACCAGCATCGTTATAGCCTTGGCTTTTAGTCCTGATGGACAATTTCTGGCCAGTGCTAGCGACGATCGCACAGTTAAAATTTGGGATATGACAACAGCAGAATGCGTGCAAACTCTAGAACATGGCAGTTGTGTGTGGAGTGTCGCGTTTCATCCCACAGGAAAAACCCTAGCAACAGCTGGTGAAGATAACACAATCAAGTTGTGGAATCTAGAAACTGGATGCTGCGTACAAACCCTTGAGGGACATCAGCATTGGGTAAAAGCGATCGCATTTAGTCCAGAAGGGCAAAGGTTAGTTAGTGGCAGTTTTGATCAAACAGTGAAACTTTGGGATCTGCGGACTGGGGTGTGGATGTGTGTGATGACGTTGCCAGGACATACAGGATTTGTCACATCAGTAGCATTCAGCCCCAAAGAAGATCAAGTGGCAAGTAGCAGCTATGACCAAACTGTGAAGATTTGGGATATACATACCGGAAAATGTCTGGATACTTTAAAAAAGCATACAAACCGGATTTGGTCAATTGCTTTTCATCCCCAAGGACGCTTAATCGCTAGTGGTGGGGATGACCATACCGCTAGAGTCTGGGAAGTTTCGACTGGCCAGTGTACCAAAACCATCCAAGGACATAGAAATGCGATTTATGGCATCGCCTACAGTTGCCAGCAAAACCTTCTTGTGAGCGGTCATGAAGACCAGACAATCAAACTCTGGGATATCAACCTCAATGCCCCGCAACAGTTAAAGGTTGGCCTCCAGCCTTTTCGCGTACTTCACGGACACAGCAATCGGGTCTTCTCTGTTGCCTTTAGTCCCAACAGACAATTTCTCGCCAGTGGCAGCGCCGACCGTACTATTAAACTTTGGAGTCCCCATACAGGAAAATGTCTGAATACTTTGCACGGTCACGGGAGTTGGATCTGGGCAGTTGCTTTCAGTCCAGACAGTAATTTACTTGCTAGTGCCAGCCACGACCATACAATCAAAATTTGGGATGTGCATTCTGGCGAATGTTGGCAAACCTTGCAGGGACATCCCGGATCTGTGCTAGCGATCGCTTTTAACCAAGATGGCAAAACTCTCTTCAGTAGTGGCCATGAAAAAATAGTTAAACAGTGGGATGTTAAAACAGGCATCTGTTTGAATACTTGGGAGGCAGATTCCAACCGTGTTTGGGCAGTTGTTGTCAGTCCAGATGGTCAATACGTTGCCACTGGCGGTGATGAGCAGACAATTAAACTGTGGGACATTCACAGCAGAAGTTGTCATCGGATATTCCAAGGACATACCGGGCAAATTGTTTGTATCCTGTTCACCGCCGATGGTAGTCGCATGATTAGCGGTAGTAGCGATCGCACGATCAAAATTTGGCAGATGGCTACTGGAGACTGTCTTACTACACTAGAGAATCACCAAAATTGGATATGGTCGCTCAGTTTGAGTCCAGACGAGCAAACTCTTCTCAGCAGTAGCCTGGATGAAACAATCAACTGTTGGGATATTACTACGGAGCAATGTTGGCATTTCAGACCCGCCCGCCCGTATGAAGGGATGATTATTACTGAAGTGACAGGGTTGACTGAAGCAGAGGTAGCAACTTTAAAAGCTTTGGGGGCAAAATAAGTGGATTGATGCATGTCCCAATAGTTCTTGGGTTTTGGGGGAAAGGGGAAGGGGTAAGGGTAAAGAAAAAACCTTTAACCTTTACCCTTTACCCTTTACCCAAACCCGATTCCGAGTTAAAAGTGCTTAACCGAGAAGTTCCGATGTTTAATTAGTTGAAAAACGTTTCAAATCTTGTAAAACTGCGGTGGCAGATTGATAGCGATCGCTAAAATGATAACAAACCATTTTATCTAAAATTGCCGCTAATTCTTCACTTACTTGCACCGTTTGCCGCCACATAATATTACCCGTTTCTATATCTGGGTGTAATTCTTGCGGTGGTATGCCAGTTATGGCTTGAATAGCAATGATTCCTAAAGCGTAAATGTCACTGCATAAACGGGGATGACCGGCAAATTGTTCTGGAGGTGCATAACCCCGCGTCCCGATGGCTACTGTCTCTAGTTCTGTTTGCTCACTACTCGGCGGTTGCATCAATTTCACAGCCCCAAAGTCAATCAATACCAGCCGATTATCTTGAGCCGATCTAATAATATTAGTCGGTTTGATATCACGATGAATCACTCGATGCTGGTGAACAAATTCTAGAACTTCTAAAACTTCTTTGAGCATTTCGATTACAAATGATTCATTCTGCACATTCTGCACAGGTGGTAATTCTTCACTGAGGGTATGTCCCTCAATATATTGTTGAATTAAATAAAATTCTTGATCATCTTCAAAATAAGCAAGTAGTTCGGGAATTTGATGATGTTTACCCAAAGATTCTAAAATTTCAGCTTCACTATTAAACAACCTGCGAGCAACTTGCAAAAATCGTGTATCTTGACGGGCTGGCATTAACTTTTTAACTACACAAGTAGGATTACCCGGTCGTTGAGTATCCTGTGCTAAATAAGTCCGACCAAATCCACCAGCACCGAGAGTTTGAGAGATTTTGTAGCGTCCACCCAAAAGCAAATCGCCTGATTTTGTTTCTCGTGAATCAATTGGGGGAAAAAAATCAACAGACGAGTCGGGAATTGCTGTTTTATCTTCTAAGAGTACATTTAATTGGGCGATCGCCTCTTGTTGTTTTTCAACTTGCAGAATAATCACCTGAGTTTGCTGTTGATTTTGGTAGCTAGTATAAGCAATCACACAGATACTACTAATCACCAAAGCAAGGGCAGAAGGGATTAACGGCACCCATCCAGCTTGCAAAAATAAAGCAACGCAGATTAGTACTAAGCCCAATAGAGCTATCGTTACCGCCACTAGCAAAAACAGTGGATTTTGCCACCGCCATGCTAAAACACTGCCTAATAGCGACCAGCCCCATATCCAAATAAGTTCCGCCCAGTTTGGCCAATACCAAATTAGCGATCGCCCATCCAATACTGTACTGATGAGTTGACTTGCTATCTGTGCATGAATAAACAGAGCAGGCATCCTGGGCGGTTGATCTGGCAAAGCACTGTAAGGCGTATAAAAACCACCTGGAGGAAGATTAGCTGCTGTCGTGCCAATAATTACCAGACGATCTTTAAATAAACTGGGGTTAACTCGACCACTAAGAACATCTTTTAGGGTTACTTGGTTGGCGAGACTGTTGGGGTGACGGTAATTTAATAATATTTGATAGCCATCTGCATCCAGATGTTGGTAGCCACCAGAATTAGCTCGTAAACGCAAAAACAGGGTTTTACCTAATAGAAAATCTCCTTTTTTGGTAAAATCGTATTCAATCCCTTGTTTTTCTAGATAATTAATTGCTATTTGGGCACCAAATGCAAATGATGTTGTACATTTTTTATCTATAGATTTAGCAAATAACAAACTGCGGCGGAGAACTTGATCGTTTTCCTTGTCAGCAACCACATCGCTAAACCCAACATTATCTATAGGGACATTCGACGGCGGTGGAATTTCATCTCTACCTAAGCTGCTGAACAAACAAGTGCTGATAATGTTATCTTGATTTGGGAAATTAGCTACCAAATTATTGTCTTCTGGTTGAAAAAGATATAAACCAATAATTCGCGGTTGATAAGACTCTATTTTCTTTAATAGCCGATTGATTGTCCGAGGTGATAAAGTCCATTTCTCTCGTTTAAGATCCTCATCAGTGATTTTTACTAGTAAAATCCGCCGATCGGGTGCTTCTGGTGGACGCGATCGCAACATCTGGTCATAAACTCTTAACTCCCAAGGCTGTAACCAAGTGAGTTCTCGAACTCCCCAAATAAAGGCAGTAACTCCTACACTGGTAACAAAAATAATTTGCAGCCAGCTTTTGCTCTTGGAAGTTTCATGAGAATCCTGAACTTTGACAAAGGGGACACGGAGTTTTTCTAATAGTCCACTAATCACGGCGTTGGGGCGGTAGCCTGAATTGGGTAGATGTTGCAGGCGCAGAAGTTAATTTTCGGAATCTAAGTTAAAAGCTAGTTAACCTGAGCTTCTATTAATGTAGCAATTTACTTGCTAGTTAGAGACTTTGGCGTATTCCTACTTTGAAAGCAAGCTTACGCACAGCGTCAACTAGAGAATCAGACAAGTGCTAGTTATCTGTTTGAGATGTTTGAGTATCTTCAACAGAACTGGCAATTGGGAAAGAAATAGGATTGGTAGATGGAGTTAGTGAATCTAACTGAGGTTGTTCCAGTGATGCTTCAATGCTGGAATCAGCAAAATAAGAGCCAACAATTTTATCATAGTTAGAAGCAACAGCTAAAAAAGCGCCACCCAAAATATAGATAGGTAATGGCAGATTAAATTCTTGTAACCAGTCAAACAGTTCCGCCAAAGCAAACAGCACCAAAAAGCAGGCAAGCCAAACCTTCATATTCTCATCTCCTAGATTGAAACAATTCTATTACTAGCTTAAATAGCTTGCATAATAGTTGATGTAGTACATAATCTCCAACTTACAACCTCTACAACCTAGTACAAGACGGCGTAAATAAACCACCAATTCCCAATTAATGAAACACTTACGCTGTATTCATTTTTAATTTTTAATTTTTAATTCCGCCTTGCGGTATTAGCCCTTTCAAGGTGAATCGGAAATCTACCCATCTTGATAGGCTGCCTCAATACCTTAGATAGGTGCAGTCTAAGTTATAGCAGCTGCTATATTGCAATATCTGCTAAAAAAATCAAAATATATTTAGCTTATGCCTGCAATCGAACAACAAAGGATTGCACAGTTGGTTCGGGAGACTCGGCAGTACCTCAAACTCACACAGGTAAAACTGGCAACGATGTTAGGGGTTTCGTTCCACACTATAAACCGATGGGAAAACGGACGGACACAACCTTCGCCACTGGCTATGAAACAAATTAAAGAACTACTACAGCAGATGGGAGAACCCGGTAAGTCGCTTTTAGCCAAATACTTTTCAAAATGAGTGATAATCTGAAAGCTCAAGAAGTTAGTAATTTACAGCAATATTTGAGCGAACACCAAGCTGCGTTGCGCGATAGTGAAGCACGCTACCGTTCACTGGCAGAGGCAAGCGCATCCATTGTCTGGAGGGCAGCGCCTTGGGGCAACGTTGTTGATGATATTCCAACTTGGCAGGCTTTTACAGGGCAAAGTCCCGAACAATACAAAGGCTGGGGTTGGGTTGAAGCACTACATCCAGAAGATCGTTCTGCGATGGTGGAAATTTGGAAACAGGTATTTCCTACACGTAGCGTTGCAGTTGCCGAGTATCGTGTTCTGCGGCACGACGGCGAATACCGTTATATGAATATACGCGGTGTGCCAATACTTGATGAAAGAGGCGAAATCCGCGAATGGGTGGGAATGTGCGTCGATATAACCGAACGCAAGCAGGCTGAGGTAAAATTGCGCGACAGTGAGGCGTGTTTTCGGCTGCTGGCTGAGAATTCAACTGATATTATTTCACGCCATTCAGTAGATGGAATTCTTCTCTACGTTTCACCAGCTTGCTACACAGTGCTGGGATATCAACCAGAGGAACTAATCGGTCATCCCAGCTATGAGTTAGTTCACCCTGATGATTTGGTAGAGATTGCGAGAAATTACCCAGTCAATGCCGATTTACCAGATATTTATACTATTACTCACCGGGCGCGTCACCAACAGGGACATTATATCTGGTTGGAAGCAACTATTCGAGCTATCCGCGATCGCCAAACTCAAGAAATTCTAGAAATGCAAGCGTCTTCGCGAGATATTACTAAGCGCAAGCAGGTGGAAGAAGAGCAGCGTTTTATCGCTGAGGCTAGTGGGATTTTAGCTAGATCATTGGATTACGAAACAACCTTAGTAGGTTTGGCACGTTTGGCAGTGCCGGAAATAGCTGATTGGTGCTTAGTTGATATTATTTGTGACAATCAATCAGTTCACCGAGTTGCAGCAGCCCATGCCAATCTAGAGAAACAAGAATTGGTAGAACAGTTACAAAATTATCCGCCTGATTTGGCACAAACAAAAGGTATTGCTGAGGTAATACGCACAGGGAAATCACAAATTACTCATTTTGTTTCTGATGAACAGATGCAAGGGTTAACCCACAACGCCAGTCACCTCAAAATCTTGCAAGAACTAAATCCGACATCTGGTATAAGTGTACCCCTGATAGTTCGGGGACGGGTGTTGGGAGCTATGACTTTGGTATCTTCTTCAGGTCGTCGCTACAACACCAAAAGCCTGATGTTAGCTGAGGAGTTGGCTGGCCGGGCAGCGATCGCTGTTGAGAATGCCCGACTATACACAGAAGCGCAGCAATGTCAACAATCAGAGCAAACTGCACGAGAAGCAGCAGAAAACGCCAACCGGATTAAAGACGAGTTTCTGGCAGTACTTTCTCATGAATTGCGATCGCCACTCAACCCAATTTTAGGATGGGCAAAGCTACTCCAAACCAAAAAACTTGATGAAAAGACAATTCCTCAAGCGCTAAAGACTATTGAGCGAAATGCTAAGTTACAGGCTCAACTGATTGAAGACTTACTGGATATCTCTCGGATTTTACAAGGTAAACTTAGCCTGAATATCTACCCAGTCGATCTGACATCTGTGATTTCGGCAGCAATGGAGACAGTGCGGCTGTCGGCAGAAGCGAAGTCAATTGAAATGCACATCAGCCTGGAACCAAATTTGGGACAAGTTTTGGGAGACTCCAGCCGATTGCAGCAAATCGTTTGGAACCTGCTCTCAAATGCAGTTAAGTTTACACCAGAAGGCGGACGGGTTGATATTCGGCTCGAACAAGTAGGGAGTAAAGAAATACCAAACCACTCCCCGCTTTATGCTCAAATTATCGTCAGCGACACTGGAAAAGGCATCGATCCTGATTTTCTGCCTTATGTGTTTGAATATTTTCGCCAAGAGAACAGCAGCACCACCAGAAAATTTGGTGGATTGGGGTTAGGATTAGCGATCGTTCGTCACTTAGTCGAACTGCATGGCGGGACAGTCCAGGTAGAAAGTAAAGGCGAAGATCGGGGGGCAACTTTTACTGTGAGATTACCGTTAATCCAAAATCAATTAGAGATTAAACAAGACAGTAACAACTCTGAGCCATCCTCAAATTTGAATGGTGTCAAAATTTTAGTAGTGGATGATGATACAGATACGCGAGAATTTATTGCCTTTTTGCTAGAGCAGTATGGGGCAAATGTGACAGCAGTAACATCGGCAAATGAAGCTCTAGCGACTTTAGCCCAATCCTTACCAGATATACTTTTAAGCGATATTGGAATGCCAGAAGTGGATGGATGTATGTTCATGCGACAGTTAAGAATGCTGCCAGTAGAGCAGGGAGGACAAATTCGAGCGATCGCACTTACCGCCTATGCTGGAGAAATGAACGCCAAACAGGTACTTGCAGCCGGATTTCAAAAGCATCTTGCCAAACCAGTAGAACCAGCCGAATTAGTAGATGCGATCGCTAACTTAATCGCTGAATAAAGAAAGATTCAGAATTCAAAATTTATTTTTCACTTATCAGTGTTGGTGGAGTAATAGCTGCATATTCTTGAGGCGTGAGTAATGCTTCTTTGACATCAATTTTTTTGGGTAAGATTTTTTCGTTATAGAACAAATCAGCAACATTTTGTTGAGCTTGCATTAGTTCTGGAGTAATTCCTCTTAAGCGATAAGTAGCACGGCTAGAAATTACTTCCTGAATCGGTAAATCAATTTTGAGTACAGGTGCTATGAGTTTCGCTACTTCTTTACGATTCGCTTCTGCCCATTCACCATTTTTCTCAATTTCTTCTAAAATGATCCGAACTAATTCGGGATTTTCCTTAGCAAATTCTCGTGTTCCTACATAATATCCGCCTGGAGTACCGATATTTGTTGCATCTCTCAACACACGCGCACCGTGGAGTTTTTCTACCAAAGCTAAATGAGGATCGCCAGTTACCCAAACCGGAATAGTGCCTTGAATAAATGCGCCACGGGCTTCGACATTGGGCATACTTAAGACTTGAATATCACTATATTTTAAACCTACTTCTTTTAAGGCTTGAATGATAAAATAGTGAGAAGCAGAACCTTTTTGAAAGACTACTTTTTGACCTTTAATATCAGCTAATTTTTTAATTGGAGAGTTTTTCGGAACTGCGATCGCACTACCTTTACCTGAATTAGGCCCAAGTCTTCTACCAGCCAAATAGATGATTCTTGCACCCGCAGCTTGAGCAAAGATCGGCGGCGTTTCTCCAACAGAGCCAATATCAATTTTGCCCACATTCATCGCTTCCATAAGTTGTGGCCCTTGAGCAAATTGTGACCACTCGACTTTCAAGCCCAAAGGCTCCAAACGTTTTTCTAAAACTCCTCTAACTCTAACCAAATCACCAGAGCTTTGATACCCTATTCGCAGTAACTTTGTTTTAAAAGTTATAGTCTTAGCCCCTGCTGGCTCTGCTTTTGGTTCAGTTCCCGTATTTGTGTTAGATACATTTGACGTACAACTTATTAAAGTACTAGATAAAGCCACAAAACCAGGGATTATAAATAAGGCGAATTTATTGATTACTGTTGTCTTATTTTTCACTAAATTATTAAACATTTCCCCCTCACTTTTTGATTAACTGCTGATTTAAAAGCATTAGCTAATAACGTAACTTTTTTAGTTTCTTAAACTTAATTACAGTTCTTTACTTATTATATTTAATTGAATCAGGTGTGAATGCTGCATATTCTTCTGGAGTAAGTACTCCATCTTTGACATTAACCTTTTTTGGTAAAAGTCCTTGTGCATACCATAAATCAGCTATTTGTTGTTGTTTTTTAACAACTTCATCAGTAATTGGTAGCAGACCATATACTGCTTTACTATGAATTGCTTTGAGAGTAGGTACATCAATACCAACGTCACCCGTTTCAAGTTCTGCTAACTTATCAATATTTTTCTGTGACCAATCTTCAGCTTTGATAAACTCCTCTAGAAAAACTTTCAGAATATCAGGATGCTCTTTAGCAAATTTACGTGAGGTAGTATAAAAACTACCAAGATCCTGAAGTCCTTGTCCATCTATTAATACACGACCAAGATTTTTTTGGACATTTCTGGTAATGTAAGGTTCCCAAATTACCCAAACATCAATTCCTCCCTGACTAAAAGCCACATTTGCATCTGGAGGTGAGAGAAACAGAGATTTTACATCACTCAGTTTTAGTCCCTCTTTTTGTAATGCTTTTAGTAAGACATAGTGAGCAATAGAGGCTTTTTGAAAAGAAACTTTTTTGCCTTTAAAGTCAGCAACACTTTTAATCGGAGAGTTTTTTGGTACTAAAAAAGAAACTCCTCTACCATTAAATCGGGTCGTTGCAATATACACAAGAGGTGTACCTGCGGCTTGAGCAAATATAGGCGGTGATTCAGCTGTGGCTGCGATGTCAAGGGAACCAGCATTTAACGCTTCTAAAGCTTGTGGCCCAGCAGCAAACTCTAGCCACTTGACAGTAAAATTCTTTGCTGCCAAACTTTTTTCTAGAGTTCCTTGCTTTCTCATCACTGCAAGAGAACCAAGCTTAGAATAAACAACTCGTAGTTCTTGTTTTTGTGGAGTGTTAGAGACTGTTTTACTTTGAGATTCTGTACTAATTGGGGATAGTTGGTTTTGAGTATTTTTAGTGTCTTGACTACAACCAACTATGCTCATTGGTATAGTGAGAGTGCAAGCAGCAATTAATAAAGATATATGTTTAGGCTCAATTTTATATTTGGCTTCTATAAGTTTAGTATTTAGGCTATATTCACATACTATTTTGGTATTTTTGATTTTTGAATGCAGAGGTTTATTGCTAGACAAACTTAGCCTTTGCAAAGATTTGAAAAGCCCCATAATATTTTTCTAGTTAAATTTAATAATTTCCGTACTAGCGCTTTTAATGAGTGCTAACAACTCTCATTTTCAATCTAGAGTCTATCAAGTTTGGTCTAAAAATAAAGTATTCATGAACACTTGTTTTTAACCAAAAAAATAATTTTTACTATTTTTGATTTACAAGCATAGAGTATGATATTTAGACAAGTTTTATTGGTCAAAAGTCCAGAATAACTCTTGACTTTTGACCAATAAAAGGTATATTTAAACGCCCATAAACTCAATCTTCTGAGCTATAAATCTTAAAAGGGACGACTACCTGCAAGGCTAACCCGCTTTAATACTCGTCGCTCATTCGGATCGAATGCTTGACGGTAATGTAAGGTAGCTTGATTATCCCAATAGACAATATCGCCTACAGACCATTTGTGTTGGTAGTAGAACTTGGGTTGAGTTAGATGTTGTCTCAATTGTTCAATCAGTTTAGATCCTTCTTCCGGCTCTAACCCGACAATTTCTACTTCTGTAGCAGCATCTAAATAAAGATGCTTTTTACCACTTTCTGGATGGGTTCTAACTAAAGGATGGGGAAAGATCGGACTGATTAAAGGAATAGTTTTGTCTAAACGATACAAAGACCGGGGTGCATTCCGATCTCGCAAAAATGGGTTGTAGGTAATTAACTGTAAATCTGCAATCCGTTCTTTGGTGACTTCATCTAATGCCTCATAGGCTAAATTGGTATTTAACCAATAAGTATCTCCACCATGAGTTGGTATTTCCAACGCATAAAGAAGCGAACCACTAGATGGGATAGGAGTCCATTTGTGATCGGAATGGAAAGTGAGTTCTCCAGTACCGGTATAGCCACCATCGACATTGGAAATCGGAATCACCACCGGAGTTTCTCCTGGTTTAGAAGCCAATACTGGAGTTTCATCAGATGGTACAAAAAGCGCACCAAAGTATAGAGAAAAGTTCAAAAGCTGTTCATCGGAGAGCTTTTGGTCTTTGAAAATTAAGATGTGGCGATCGCGCAGAGCTGCTTTAAGTTGTAATATGACTTCAGGTGCGATCGCTTGACTCGCATCAAGATCGGTAACTATCGCTCCCAAAGGAGCATCAATAGGCTTAATTTTAACCTTTGTCAAAGTCGAGGTAGACATAATATTCTCCTGAATTTTAGTTTCTTCTTGGGAATAACTACTTATTCGCTAGAACCTCTGAAGGAGTAATTTTGGCGTACTCTTCAGGTGTCAAAAAACCGTCTCTAACATTTACCTTCTTGGGGATAAGCCCTAAGCTGTACCACTTATCTGCAACTTCTTGTTGTTTAGTAATAGTTTTATCAGTGATTGGTAGCAACCCATAGTCATATTTTTTATGCATTATTTCTAGAGTTGGTGGATCTAGTTGAGTTACAGGAGCAAGCAGTTGTGCAACTTCTTTGGGATGATCCTTAGTCCAGATTTCTGTCTTTTCTAGCTCCTCTAAAAACACTTTGATTACATCAGGATGAGCCTGATAAAATTGGCGTGAAGTTGAATAAAAGTTGCCAGTATCCCGCAACTTTTCACCATCTGCTAAAACACGAGCTATTTTATTTTGTACATTTCTGGTAGCAAATGGCTCCCAAATATACCAAGCATCCACCTTGTTCTGACTAAATGCCGCATTTGCATCTGGCGGTGCTAAAAAAACTGATTGCACATCGCTCAGTTTCAGTCCGGTATCTTCTAACGCTTTAACTAATAAGTAGTGACCGATAGAAGCTTTCTGAAAAGCTACTTTTTTACCCTTCAAATCGGCAACACTTTTAACAGGAGAGTTTACAGGAACTAAAAGTGAAATAGCTTTACCACTGGGGTGTGTAGTAGCTAGATAAACAAGAGGCGCTCCGGCTGCTTGTGAAAATACAGGAGGTGATTCGGCTGTAGATGCGATATCTAATCCATTGGCATTCAAGGCTTCTAGCTGTTGTGGCCCAGCCGCAAACTCAGCCCACTGTACTTTAAAACCCAGAGGTTTTAATCGCTTTTCTAAGGAACCCTGTTTTTCTAAAACTGCTAAAGCAGTAAGTTGTTTTGAACGTACAATCCGCACTACTTGTTTTTCAGTTGACTTCTGTGTAGTGCTAGATGCAGCTACAGACTCAGGGGAAGCTGATGATTGCTGAGTGTTATTTTTGGCTTCACCGCAACTCGATAAAACCGTCGATAGCATTAAGCAGTAGCCCAAAGCAAACAACAACGAACGACGCGTTGTTTTCTGGTTTTTCCTGAATTCAAACTTTCCTTTTAAAGCTGGCATGGGTTGTTTTATTGATTTCCCTCTAAGTGGTTAAAACGTGATGATTAATTGCTATGTGAAAAAACAAAAAATCTTTTTTATTAAGTTATTTAATAAGTGAAATAAATATTTTTACTCAAAAGACCTTATCTATTAAATTAAGAAATAGGTGGGTATAACCCACCCTGAAACGACTCGAGGAACTGAGAATTTAATAGTTAGGAGGCAAAAATTTAAGAAGTGGAGTGAGAAAGATCCACTCCAAGGGGGTGCTAGTGGAAGATTAAAATTTGTGAATGAAGCTCTGTTTTAATTTGCGTGCAATTTTGTTAGTGCTTCCAAGCGACTAGGATTGTAGCTTTGAGTTCTTCTGTAAAATTTCCAGACGGCTCAACTGCTAGTAGCGCTTCTCTAAGATCCTTTTCAAATGCTGGAGCGTTATCACCATAGAAAATTTTCAAAGAGAAGGCTGTAGTGTATAAATAGCCAAGATAGCTATCGACAGTCCAAGATTTTTCAAATAGCACTTCATAGTTTTCTTGACGAGCAAAAGCTGAATTGCCAATTACAACTTCATGGGGAGGATCGAGTGGCTTACGAATGCCTTGTCCTCGTTGTCCAGTTCGGCGTTCTTCACCTAGCCATTTTTTCACTACTCCAACAGCAGCTTGCTTCCAAGGTAAATTACTTTCCCAAGGGTTATCACCAGTCTGAAGCAGTGCTAATCCACCATCATCAGTTAACAATTCATAAAGGCTCTCAAGTACTAATTCGCGTTCCATCCAGTGGAAGGCTCTACCAATAGTAGCTAACTTAAATTTTCCTAAACTAGCGTCGATGAATTCTGCGCCTTGTTGTAACCAAGTGATATTATTTGCTCCGACTGCTGCTGCTTGCCGTTTAGCTTCTGCAATCATTTCGGGATCGGGATCGATCGCTACAACTTCCTCAAATTTGGTACGCAGACCAATTGAAATTAACCCTGGGCCAGTACCTAAATCAAGGAGTCGTCCTTGACCATTGAGATGAAATATTTCGGTTAGTTTGTCGAATACAACAGGTGGGTATTTGGTTCTATATAGAGCGTAGCCTTCAGCAGCTCCCTCAAATAAACTTGGGTCGTAGGTAGGAAGTGTTTTTAGTTGAGTCATATCAATTTTAGATTTTGGATTTTAGATTTTGGATTGTAGAGACACGATGAATCGCGTCTTTGGCTAAGAATATTGCGTGATAACGGGTAATTCATCATTGAGTACCCAATCGCCGATCGCTTTCAATTTGTAATCCACAGGATCGTGTAGAGTAAAGGTTCGTAAATCCCGCCAGTAACGGTCAAATCCATATTTGGTTGCTGTGGCGCGAGTTCCAGTAACTTCAAAGATGCGGTTGGTAATATCTATACCTACACGAGTCGCTAATGCCTTAGATGCGGAAACTGCGATCGCAACTTCTCCTCTCTCTTGATGAGTCAGTTCTACATCTTTATCCCACGCTGCTTGCACTTTCTCTGCTGCTTGGTCAGCTAGTGCGATCGCAGCTTGAATTTCAACCCAAAAGTCTCCGTAATGATGCAGAATATATGGGTCTTGAGTAGCACTATCTACCCCTGATGTAATCCACGGCTGTGTAGTAGTTTTAGTGTACTCACGAGCGGCGGCAAAAGCTCCTTTAGTAATTCCTAGATAAACGTTGGTTTTTGTTAGCTGGGCAATAATCCCAAGAAAAGTTGAGAAGGCACTATCAGAGGGATTTGGTGGCCCCAAAATCTCATCTTTTTCTACTAAGACATTGTTAAATGTATAACTACCGCTATCAGTGCGGCGTTGCCCAATATTATCCCAATCTTGATTAGAAACTAACCCTTCCCTGTCTTTGGGAATTATGAATATGAAAGGCAATTCTACGCCATCTTCCAAAGCGGAGAATACTCGGTAATCGGCAACGGAAATACCTGTACCAAAGCTTTTAACACCATTAACCCGAAAATTCTCGCCTTCTGGGTTAATCTTCAGCCTAGTATCCTTTGTATTGATAGCATTTGCCCAAAATAAGTTATTTTTAGCAGTTTCTCTATAATATTTTTCCTTTTGGGCTGGCGTGCCAGAAACGTGACCCAAAGCCGTTAAATTGAGATGATTACCATACAATTGACCGATTGAACCATCTGCTTTTGATAGCTTTCTAACAATTTTTAAAGCATCAATCCAAGTTGCACCAATGCCACCATATTGCTTAGGTACAATCAGTGGCAACAAACCACTTTCACGCAGTTTATTAATTTCCTCTTCTGGAACTCCAGCTTTAGCATCCCGTTCAACTGCGGATTGAGCAAGTTCCTTGGATAGAGAAGTTGCTAGATCAATGTAATCCTTTGGTTTTGTTATATCTAGTACCATAATTAAATCATTTTTGTGTAGGTTAGTTTTTACAAACCGATGCAATAAAGGTGCAACCCGATGCAATCAAGGTACAAGTCGATGCAATCAAGGTGCAAGTCGATGCAATCAAGGTACAAACCGACGCATCAAAGATGTAAACCGATGCAATGAAAGTGCAGATTGTGGGTATTAGACACAGAATTTAGAGAAATGTAGAGTGGGCAGGGCCCACGCTACAAGTGAACAGAGGAAATGGAACATGGAACGTTGTAATTGTCCTTTGTCATTAGTCCTTTGTCTTTTGTCCTTTGCAAATGACTAATACTTCGACTTACCTCGACTTCGCTACCTCGACTTCACTCGGCACAAGTCAAGGCAAGTCGCTCAGTACAAGTGACCAATGACCAATGACAGTTATTTCTTAGCCGCTAGATATTCGTTTGCGGCTTTCTCAACACCTGTACCCTTGAAGAAGTCTTGATTGAGACTGGTGTACAACTCTAAGGGATGGATTGAGAGGAAGTAGCGGAGGTCTTCTTCGGTAATGATTTCGCGTTCTGCCATTGAGTAGGCGTTGGCTGTAACGGCGGTGATATCAGGCACATCCCAGTGACCGGAATCGGAACCCAAGAAGGCTTTAACGCGATCGCCAAAGGGATTAGCGGCACGATTAAAAGCTTGAGCTACACGGGTATCATCTGATTCTGTACCGAAGTAGAAATGATTCAAGAAGCGATCGCGCACATCTTCTGGCTTCTCTATTCCTGCTAATTCAAATTCGTCGAGTTCGCCCGGATCTTCTGGCGCTAATAATTGATGGTGGAATCCTAAACCGTCACCAATTTTATCTAAGCGTCCATCTACAAGTTCGCCACCGTAACGAGTATATAACTCTACTAGTGCTTCTTTGTCGATAATCGCAGGATTGTTATTTGACAACAAATGTTGTTTGTTGCGGGTTTCCCAGTGCCAAATTATATCAGCGTAGAGACTAGCACCCCAAGCTGAACCACCTTCTAAGAAGGCAAACTTTAATTGTGGGAAGCGGCGGGTAACTCCACCAAAGAACAGCGATTTGCATAATGCTTCCGCAGCAAAGGCAAAGTGATTAATGTGATTGTACTGGGCGTTGGTGACAGAACGCTGAGTTGTCCAACCTTGGCTAGAGGCGTGAGTTGTGGGTACAACTTTCAGTTCTACGCACTTAGCCCAGAATGGATCGTAATCATACTCGCTATCTAAGCCAAAGTTATCAATCCAAACCACTTCGTTAGCGACTTCTTTGCCGTATTTTTCAAAGGCAGGAATTGGACGACGGACATAACCGGGGATTTGAATTGCTTTGAGTCCCAGAACATTTACCGCATATTCCAACTCTTCAATCCCTTCTTCGGGAGTGTGCAGTGGGATGGCGGCAATGGGTGTTAAGCGATCGCTATAAGGACGGAAAATATCAGCATGGTAGGTGTTAACTGCCCGACAAACAGCCCGCCGCATTTCTTCGTTGCCGATATTCGGGGCCATTGTTGCCAAATTGGGATACACAACGGCAAAGTCTGTACCTGCTTCTTGCAAGCGTTCGTGCAGCAACTTAGGCAAGCTAATGGTAGCCAAATTCAAAGTATTTTTGGTCGGACGACCCCACCAGTTAGGGCGATTGGTGCGATAGGCAAAACGTTCTTCCCAACTTTGCTTGTACCACTTAAAGCGAGAAGATCCTGGTAAATTTTCTTTGAAACGTTCGACAAGTTCAGTTCCACCAACTTGTTCTAAATAATCCAAGACTGCTGGTTCAAACTCTTGGGTATGTACATCGGTGTCAATGATTGGATAACCAAGTTTTTCCCGAATTTGAGCAGACCTGGTTTTTTGTGGACGGTCTAGAGCAATCGTCATGATAGTTTACCCTAAATTATTCAAATGTTTACGGGCATTGGGATTAGGGGAGAGGTTACAGGTGACAGGGTATAGATTATTTCCTATAACCTGTCACCTCTAACCTGTCACCTCTTTATTCCCTAGCCCCTTTCCCAGCCAAAAATTCATCTGCGGTTTTCTCCACAGCCGTACCTTTGAAGAAGTCACGATTCAGGCTGGTGTACAACTCCAAGGGATGAATTGACAGGAAATATTGCAAATCTTCTTCAGTGATGATCTTGCGTTCTACCATTGAATAGGTATTAGCAGCGATCGCAGTAATATCAGGTACATCCCAGTGACCAGAATCGGAACCCAAGAAGGCTTTAACGCGATCGCCATAAGGATTAGCTTTCCGGTTAAAAGCTTGAGCTACACGGGTATCATCCGATTCTGTGCCGAAGTAGAAGTGATTCAAGAAGCGATCGCGGATATCTTCTGGTTTGGTAACTCCGGCAACGGCGAATTCATCTAAATCACCTGGTTCTAGGGGAGATAATAAATCAGCGTGGAAACCTAAACCACTACCTAGCCGATCCAAACGACCATGTACTAATTCACCACCGTAACGGGTATATAGTTCTAACAGTTCTTCGCGATCGATATTGGCAGGATTGTTATTTTCCACCAAATGGTCTTTATTGCGAGTATCCCAGTGCCAAATCAAATCGGTGTACAAACTAGCACCCCAAGCTGCACCTCCTTCTAAAAAGGCAAACTTGAGCGTGGGGAAGCGGTGAGTTACACCACCAAAAAATAGAGATTTACACAGTGCTTCTCCAGCCGATGCAAAGTGACCAATATGGTTGTATTGGTAATTGCTAATCGAACGCCGATTTATCCAGCCCATACCGGAAGAGTGGGTGGTGGGTACAACTTTCAGTTCCACGCACTTTGCCCAGAAGGGATCGTAATCATACTTACTATCCAAGCCAAAAGTATCAATCCAGATAGCTTCGTTGGCTACTTCTTCGCCATACTTCTCGAAGGCGGGAATCGGGCGGCGGATATGTCCGGGGATTTGAATTGCTTTGAGTCCCAGCACTTTCACCGCATATTCCAATTCTTCGATCGCCTCTTCGGGCGTATGCATGGGAATAGCAGCAATTGGTGTTAAGCGATCGCTATAAGGACGGAAAATATCAGCGTGATAAGTGTTAGTTGCACGGCAAACAGCCCGCCGCATTTCTTCATTACCGATGTGTGGAGCCATCGTTGCCAAGTTGGGGTACACAACGGCAAAGTCTGTACCAGCTTCTTGTAAGCGTTCGTGCAACAACTTCGGCAAACTAATGGTAGCTAAATTTAGGGGATCGTTAGTGGGACGAGTCCAGAAAGGAGGGCGGGCGGTGCGGTAAGTGCGGCGTTCATCCCAAGATTGCTTAAACCATTTAGAGCGAGATGCACCGGGTAAGTGTTCTTGAAAACGCTCTGCGATCGCACTTCCAGCAACTTGCTCTAAATAGTCCAAGAATGCTGGGGGAAACTCTTGGGTATGTACATCGGTATCGATGATCGGATAACCAAGTTTTTCGCGAATTTGAGCAGACTTGGTTTTTTTGGGACGTTCTAACGCAATAGTCATAGGTTCTACCTGATTTTTCAATTGGATTGGGTAGATAGTACTGATTAAGAAGGTTGTCTACTTTCTTCTTACCAGCATTTTTTTGAAGAAGTTGGGATTTTCTTTACATATAATGTGGCGAGATTAGTAAAGATAAAATCTCGATAATCAGCTTTACCGAGCGTCTTCCTCTTCACAAACTTGTAGACATTAGCTGCAACAGCAATAGTCATAAAATCTTCCTCAAAACCGAGGAGTATGATTGTGTAAAAAACTAAAGCAGATAAAATTAACGAGACTGTTCTTTAGCAACCCAATCTGTTAATTTAAAGTCCGACTTTGCTAAACCCTGCGAGACTAAAAATTTCTTTGTTCCCTCTAAAAGTTTCACTCCGTCGGCTGGTAATGGTTCTTCTGAAACCTGTTTGAGTGGGTACGATACTTTAATAATATCGAGGGGATATTTAGTAGTTTGTGCGTGATATTGATAATATTCTTCAGAATTAGCTTTTAAATCCTTAGCTGCTTCTGTAAGAATTGCATTAAATTTCTGGGGAAAATCAGGCTGTTTCGCCAAAAAGCTTTCGGTTGCGACAACTAATGATGTCCCTGATAAACCCTGATGATTTGCCGAAGAATCAATCACTGGAAACCCTTGCGATTTCAGAAAAGGCCCGAGATCGCTGGAAGTTGCATAAGCTGCTACATCACCACGTTCTAAAGCCGCTTTTGCCTCAGTAGTCATCAAGTGAACAACTTTTACATCTTTGGCAATTTTAGCTTCAGCTAATAGACCCAGCAGGTATCTATGCATATAAGAACCTTTTTGAGTAGCTATTTTTTGACCTTTCAGTTCGGCAAGCGATCGCGCACCATTTTTTTTCGACACTAACCAGGCGGTTGTATTAAATTGAGTAATTCGCAGCAGTCGCGTTTCCTGACCCCTTGCTCTCAAAATTATGGCTGGTGTATCGCCTAAAGAACCAACATCTAATTGTCCGGCAACAAGCGCCTCATTTAGATCCGGCCCGTTAGGAAATCTTGCAAAAGTAATGTTTTTAAATCCTGCTTTTTGCAACTCCCGATCTAAAATTCCTTTTTTCTTTGCCCAACCAAGTGGTCCTGTCGGTGCTGAACTACCTACATAACCTATACGTAGTGTAGAAATATTATTGGATGCAGCAACAGTGTTATTGACATTAACAGCCTCAATGGATTGAGCAGATTTAGTTTCGCCTTGGCTACATCCTGTAGTAACTAAGAGTAGGATACAAGCCCCAGAGGTTGATAATCTGGAAGTAAATTTATTTTTACTAATAGAACCTGTTACTACTGAAAACGACAGCATAACTTTTTTCTCCGCCGTACTATACGCGGTGTACAACTTTCTCTCAGACCTAACCCCCAACCCCTTCCCTAGAAGGGAAGGGGAGCAGGAATCAAAGCCTCTCTCCCTGCGGGGGAGAGGAATGGAAGCGGGGTTCTAAGGATAAGTTGCACATCGCGTTACTATTTCATCTGCTTCAAAATTTGGAATGTTTCATCGGCTTTTGCTGTTGAGGTGCGTTTATGTCCCCAACCAACATTTTCACGATAACTACCCAGTAGCCCTACTTCTGCCAATTCTGCCTCGTTGACTGAAGTCGTTACATCACTTTCTGGTGCAACATAAAGAGCATCAACTGGACAATACAACTCGCACATATAACAGGTTTGGCAGTCACTCTGTCGAGCAATGGTTGGCGGTGCATCAGGTACGCGGTCAAATACGTTGGTTGGGCAAATATTCACGCAGATATTACATTTTATGCACCGCGACTCGCTGACCAACTCAATCACACTGCTGCTCCTATTTTGGATAAAGACTTTTCTGTACTCTGTAAAGGCTGACTCTTCACCCAAACCCGATCTAATCCGCCACTAATCAAGTGATGTTGCTGGTTAGCATCAAGTTCTGGATAGTCTTGATGTTTGTGCATACCACGAGTTTCTTTACGTTCAATGGCACTGCTGTACATCCATCGTGCTGTGGCTACCATTGCCGCAGCTTCTCGCGCCCTGGGAAGCTCTTTCTCTGATGTTACCTGGCTACTGCGAAGTTCTTGCCAAAGATGATTTAGCTTACTCAAAGACTCGGTTAAGCCTTGTTCTGTACGGAAATAGTTTTTTTCGTAGGGGAATACTTCAGCTTGGACTGCTTGAATAATTTCGTCAGTTGCTAAAGTTTGAGAGCGATCGCTTTGTAATCCTACCTCTCCAACTCCCTTAACTTGTCGTTGAGTTTTCTGTTCTCCCAAATTACGAGCATATTCAGCAGCTGATTTCCCCGACCAATAGCCAGAAGATATTGCCCAAGCCGCGTTATGACTACCACCGCCAGTAAATCCGCCACAAATCAGTTCGCGTGTAGCGGCATCTCCAGCCGCGTAAAGTCCTCGTACAGAACTGGCACAACTTTCATCTACAATCCGAATTCCTCCAGTACCGCGCACAGTTCCTTCTAAGCGCAGGGTGACAGGAAAACGTTGGGTAAAAGGATCGATACCTGCACGATCGAAGGGTAAAAAGAAGTTGGGCTGTGCTAAACGCATAGATGGCCGCATTGATTCTGCGGCTTTGTCTATGATGGCGTAAACTGGCTGTTGCAGTAATGTCTGGGCTATTACTGAACGTCTATGAGAACTTGCCCCTGGAATTACAGTACCGTCTTCGTAGGTGAAAGTTGCCCAATTATAAAACAGGGTTTTGGTAACTGAAGAAAAGGCGGGAGAGATGCCATAAGCATTGGAAAATTCCATACCCGACATCTCGGCTCCGGCTTCTGCCGCCATCAGATAACCATCCCCCGTCAGGACGTTGCATCCTAACGCTTTACTCAAGAATGCACAGCCACCTGTGGCGATAATTGTGGACTGCGATCGCACTATCCATTTCTCACCAGTTTGACGGTTCACACCTGTTGCACCAGCAACAGCACCATCGTCATCAACCAGCAATTCTAAGGCGGGGCTGTTGTCTAAAATCTTGACCCCAGCGCGTTGAATTTGCCGCCGCATCAGCCGCATATACTCCGGCCCTTGCAGCGATCGCCGGTAGGGTTTACCTTCATCGTCGGTAGGGAAGGGATAACCCCACTCTGCTAACTGATTGACGTTTACATAAGTCTGATTCAGTACTCGATCCATCCAGTTGCGATCGGATAAAAACCCACCCAACGATTCCCGACTTGCCTTTGCTGTTTCTCTTGCTTCGGGATCGGGTGGCACGTACCACACACCATTTCCAGATGCAGCAGCGCATCCAGTTGTTCCACAATATCCTTTGTCCACCAGGACAACTTTAGCTCCACTTGATGCAGCACTCCATGCCGCCCAAGTTCCAGCCGGGCCACCTCCAATCACAAGCACATCTGCTTGGAGGTCGAGTTCAAAATTGGTTGTTAACGTCTTCAGCATCTACCATTTCCCCCATCGATAAAGTCTTAAGCATCAAGTCTTCACCGCATTGATGCTGCAAAATATTTAGAAATTTGTTTGCCTATCTTCATCTTTACAGCTTACTAATAGCCTCAAATTATGACCCCTTAAGACAGGTTGCCAGTAGATTGGCTTTATTAACTACTTTATCTTGATCGACTAACAGTAGTTTTGCAATATAACAAAGCTTTTCACAGTTTTCGACAAAAAGCAAGCATTTTAACAAACAATTTCAAACGTAAAGTTATGTAAAACAAACTCGATTATTTCTCTTTAGAGATTTGCTTTTTTTAATCTTTTGTAAAAAATTTGACTATTATAACATACAATACTTAATCTCGATAGATTTACAGTTGTTTAAGGGAATTCCAGTAGGGGTACACAGTTGTGCGCTCCTACAAAAGTAGAAAGTAGAAATAATTTTGTTTGGATAATTTATTTTTTGTCAGTCCCTAATTAATTTTTCCAAACAAACAGCAAGGAATCCTATCCGGCTCAAAGCATCTACCTACCAATGTTATCCAGAATTCGAGCCAGACTAAAAGCATACACTGACGCTTGTCTATGAGACGCTATGCGTAGCTTGCTGTAGGCAAGTGGTACGCCAACACTTACAGTATAGGTAGTTTAACTAGAAAACCGGGCTTTGCTAATTGCGGTATGAAAAATAATTTTGCGTTATTTCAAAATCCTTGTAGAGACGTTGCATTGCAACGTCTCTACATCCAAATTCATACCTCGATTCAGCAACACCGAAAATCGATATCTCTGGTTTTTACAGGTTAAAACCTAAAAACAGTACGAACCCAAGCAAATAAACTATCAGGATTGCTAGCATCAGAATCTGGTGCAGTAATCCAGATCAAACCCGGCGTAATCTCAATATTATCTCCGATTTTATATTGGTAAAATGCCTCAACGTGCAGAGAAGTATCTCTGTCTGCTTGTCCTAGACCTTTTCCCAAATTTATATTATTACTAAGACTGATGAGTTTTGGCTCCATACCAACTAAAATCCCCCCTAAAGCACCTTCACTAAAAAGATCCGGGAATGCCAGTCCTACCGCCCAATCCATAGCTTCAGCATTTCCGCGCCCCAAATAGGTGTGTACCCCATAACTTACCCACGCATTGATTGCCAACTTGGGACTAACTTGATAGAACGCCTGTAGGCCATAAAGGTTGCCTAGAGTTGCTGCTCCAGGCACGGTGCTGTTTACCAGGTTACTCCCGACTGCTGGGCCAAAATTTGTTCCGCTAAAACCTATGGTATTTGGTGGGCTATAGGTATTAACGTAAGTTGCAGCCACCCGAAAATTCCTATTACCGGAGTAGTATATTAACTGTGCTAAAGCTAAATATCTGCCTGTAAATAAGCCGTTATTAGTTGTGGGATTGCTACCATTTGGTGCGCTGTACGCTATCCCGAACTGAACCTGTTTGCCTAATCCCTGGAGTATGGCAATTCCAGGGCCGCTATCTCCATAGTTATAGACCAAAGACCGCCGTGAAAATCGTGAAATCCCATTAGCGCCAGTCGCAGAAGACGATTCAAAATATGGGTTAACCGGGCCAGAAAGACCTATCTCACTAGCTCCATCAGACAAGGGATAAATGTTGACTTGGGTATTTGGAAAAGGTAGAAAGCGATAGCGAACACCACTGAGAATAATAGTATTGCGTGCAAAAGTAATACTGGAGTTATCAGCAGTTCTCCCCTCATAAGTTCCCAATAATCCAGCTCTTGTTTGTCCTAATGATTCAATATTTCCACCTCCTATTGTTATACCTAGTGAATCTTTACCGTTAAAACTGGTGTTTAAGCGTAAAGAAGTTGAGCCTTGAAGTGTGAGATTGTGAGGTGCTGGTCTCTTGCTGACAACGTTATTACCCGCCAGAAGTTCGCCAGCAACAATCTGAGCTCGACCTATAAGTTTGGTTGTGGTCGTAAACTGAGTTGATTCTAACTTCGCAGATCGTGCTTCCAAGCTATCTACGCGTCCCCGAAGTTGAGCGAGTTCTGGAGAAAATTGTTCTTGTAGTTTTTTGATGGTATCCAAGTCTTCGCGTTTGACTAAATCTGTCGTTGAAGTGGCTATTAGTTCATTGAGGCGATCTAAAGCTGCATTCAACCCAGCTGCAAATTCATAACGCGTTAGGGAGCGATCGCCTTTAAATGTACCATCTGTATATCCGGCAATTACACCGTAGCGCTCAACCAGAGACTGTAATGCTTGAAATGCCCAATCTGTCGGCTTAATATCTGATAGTTGCGAAACCGATGTCACTTGCCCTGCCCCATTATTTGGAGCTTTTTTCTTAGTTGGCGGTGCAACTTGCAACAATTGGGAGACAGGTGTCACTCGATCTTGGAGATCATTTGGAGCTTTTTTACGAGTGACTGGTGCAATTGAAGTGTCTACTGTTTGATTGGCAACTGCTTCTGAAGCTTTGTTCTCTTCTACTTCAGTAGTAGATACATCTGATTTCGGCAATTCAGCCTGACTTTTGGCTGGATAAAAGACTAGCATAGCTAGACTATCTAGCAACAAAAGCAGGAATACTATGGATCTAAAATTCCAGCGAAAATTTGACATGACTCCTTAACTCCTCAACCTTAAAGATGAATAAACTAGCTCTCAATTAGACAGAAAAGCCAAGACAAATCCTTGTTCTAATCTTTGTAGCAAATCATTAGAACATAGATTTAGCAGGGATTTCACTAATGAGAAAAGTAAAAATCTCTGACAAGTATCGAAATCAGTACTAAACAGTTGAATGTAGAATCTAAAATTCGCAGTAAACTAAGAGTTCTGACGCTTGAAAGAATCCTATAAACGTCTTGATTCAGACAACCACTGCTTTAGCAAAGACTTCTCTCCTTTTAAAGTAAACTCAACCACACACTATAAAAACTGATACTTCTGAAACATCTTAATGCCGTTTTTTTAGTTATCCTGTACAAAGTTCATCAATGGCTACTGACATTGACGAAAGCTTGATTTAGATGCAGGTGATTATTTGCCAATTAACATTAATTGAAAACATTAATTTGTAATCAGCTATATTTTGACAGCATCAATTGTTAGTCAAGTACGAAAGTTCTATCGACTTACCGTATTTTTGTAGAATTATCTTTGCATAGAGCTTGGTACAATGCAAGACCTAGTACTTTTTCATGAGGCGAAAATATGTCAAAATTCTTGGCTAAGTCGACTCTAGCAACTGCAATCGCCGAAAATAGTCAGTCAGTAAAAACGAGCAAATGGGCTACAGAGGCGTATTGTTACTACTTGTCTAGATTTTGAATCGTAGGATCTTCTAAATTATCTAGTTTGTCAGAATTGCTCCTTGAATTGGAGGACTTGTGATAAAAGCCAGCTACCTCTGCCAAAGTATAAAGGGGTCTAGCTTTAACTTCTTCGTAGATGCGCCCTATATATTCGCCTAAGATGCCAACACTGACTAACTGCACAGATCCGAGAAAGAAAATTGCCATCAAAATAATTGTAAACCCGGTTAAAGGCGAATGAGGGACAAAAAGACGCCAATACAAGACTAATAAAGCCATGAAAATGGCTGCTGCGGCTGCTACTAACCCTAAGTAGGTTGATAACCGCAATGGCACGATTGAAAACGACACTAGACCATTAATGGCCAAAGCCAAGGATTTTCTAAAAGTGTATTTAACTTCCCCAGCAAAGCGGGGGTTGCGCTCGAACCGAATTGCTGTTTGCTGAAAGCCAACCCAAGAACGTAGACCGCGAATGTAGCGGGTACGTTCTGGCATAGAATTGAGAATATCTACGATCTGCCGATCCATTAAACAAAAATCACCCGTATCAGTAGGAATCTCTACATCTGCCAGTTTCTTAAGTACACGATAAAAGAAATAGGCAGTAAAACGCTTAAACCATCCTTCCTGAAGGCGTTGAGTACGTTGAGCGTAAACTACCTGATAACCCTGTCGCCATTTTTCAACCATGTCGGGGATTAGTTCTGGGGGATCTTGTAAGTCAGCATCAAGGATGACGATAACTTGACCCCGGACAAAATTGAGACCAGCAGTAACTGCAATTTGATGACCAAAGTTACGAGCAAAGCTGAGATAGCAAATACGTGGGTCTTTTTGATGGAGGTCTCGTAGTAATTGTAAGGAGCGATCGCGGCTACCATCATTGATTAAAATTAATTCGACAAGCCCATCCATCCGATTCATCACTGCGCTCAGTCTGCGGTATAGTTCTGGAATAATTTCTTCTTCGTTATAAATTGGAACAATGAATGAATACTTTGGTACCATCTAGGAATTCCGTTTAATTTTTGAACAGCCAATCTGACAGACTGCTTGCGATCGTAAAGGTTTGGTTCTCAGTATACCTAGCAAGACTCAAGTCAGATTCCCATAATTTATTTATTCTTTGGATTGATGTTATCTGAAGAGTCTGATTCTTTAAGACTTTCTATAGCTTTTTTAGGAAAAGTCCGACGATGGCGGTACCAAGTAGACCCTGCTACCAGCATTCCAGTTAAGCCTAAAGCTAATACTAACGGCAAAAAATCGCCTGTATTCACTGCCTTCAAACCAGAACTACCTAGTAGTACAAAAGGCAAAACACTAGGAACAGTACCAAGTGTTGTACCTAGAACATAATCTTTAAAGCTGATCGAAGTTAGTCCGGCGACAAAGTTAACCAAGCCGTAGGGCATGATCGGTACTAATCGGATGGCAAACATATAAAAAAGCCCTCCACGACGTACCTCAGCATCCATAGCTTGCCAGCGTCCTGCTAGTCGTTTTGCAACTGTTTGGCGTCCAATAGTCCGAGTAAAAACAAAGGCAATTATTGCCGCAATGACTGCTGCAAGACTAGTCCAGGCAGTACCCAGCCAAGGGCCAAAAATTGCACCCCCAGTCAAATTAAGCACTGTCGAGGGCAAAACTAACATAGTTGCCACAACGTACAAAGCAATATAAATAATAGGTGCCCATATACCAGAAGATTTCAGCAATGCTTGGATTTGTGCTGGTTCAATGCCCCCAAGAAGATATACTGCTATACCAGTTGCAATTATGCAACTCAGTGTGAGTAGCAAAATACCAGCTTTCAAGTTCCACACTAGAATACTCCTACTGTTTTTGTAACCCAACCCATCTTTCTCAAACTTCCCCTTTAATTAATTATTGAAAACCTCGGTTCTGGAAACTAAAACTCCACTACATTAATTTTGATATATTCGGAGTGAGTGGCTCTAGCCCTCATCTAAGCACTAAAGTGCCGACTACGAACTGCATGTACCAAGTAGCAAGGCTTCTGTCGATGAAACCGAAAGTAAATGCTTCAAAGTCACAAAAATGTGGGTAATTAACACAAAACTTGTATTCTTCACGACAACCATTGTTGCAACAAAAGTGTCATGATGATCAGGATTGTCTGTGAGAACTATCAATTTTTTGTAGGCAGTTATTCTTTATGAATCGTTAACCTATACTGGCGTTTTAAATAATTTCCTGTAAAATACTGACTATAAACTACGGCAATTCGGTCGAGCTACCGTAGAATTTTGTCGTTATACCCCGCCTGACACAAATGCAAATTCTTTGGTTTATTCCTACTGGATCTCATGACGGACGCTATTTAGGCACAGATATTGGCTCTCGTGTTGCCACACCTGATTATTTGCAGCAAATTGCCCAAGCTGTCGATAGTTTAGGCTATACAGGTGCATTGTTACCCACAGGGAGTTCTTGTGAAGATGCTTGGATAACTGCCGCATCTTTCATATCTGTCACCAAGCAGATGAAATTTCTGGTGGCAATTCGTCCAGGAATTACTTCCCCAGGTGCTGCTGCACGGATGGCAGCAACATTTGACCGAATTTCTAAAGGAAGATTGTTGATTAATGTGGTGACAGGTGGAGATCCAGCGCAACTAGCTGGGGATGGCTTACATCTTAGTCATGACGATCGCTATGATTTAACCGATGAATTTCTCACAGTTTGGCGGGGTATCGTCAGTGGGGAAACAGTCGATTTTCAGGGAAAATACCTGGATATCAAAGGCGGTAAGCTCTCATTTCCACCAGTTCAAAAACCTTATCCACCTTTGTGGTTTGGTGGCTCATCTGCTGCTGCCAAGCGCGTTGCTGCTAAACACATTGATGTTTACCTAACTTGGGGCGAACCTCCACAACAAGTGGCCCAAAAGATTGCCGAAGTTAAGAAATTGGCGGCTGAACAAGGTAGAACAGTTCGTTTTGGGATTCGCTTGCATGTAATTGTGCGAGAAACCGAGTCTGCGGCTTGGGATGCAGCCAATGAGCTAATTAAGTATGTCGATGACGATGCGATCGCTAAAGCTCAGAAAGACTTAGCTCAATCTGATTCTGAAGGACAACGGCGTATGAGTCAATTACATAGTGGTAATCGAGAAGCCTTAGAGATTAGCCCCAACCTGTGGACAGGAATTGGATTAGTGCGGGGTGGTGCTGGTACGGCCCTGGTGGGAGATCCCGACACTGTTGCCGCTAGGATGCTGGAATATCGCAATTTGGGGATAGAAACATTTGTTTTCTCTGGATATCCCCATTTAGAAGAAGCATATCGTACTGCTGAATTATTATTTCCCCGCCTACCTTTGCAAAGTGAACCTACACCTTTAACATCACCAGTCTTGAGTTCTGTTGGCGAAACCGTCGCCAATGAAAAATTTGCGAAACAACTCACAAGTGCTTCATAACCTAATAATTAGTAATTTGTAATCAAAAAGTAAATTACTAATTTTGTTGGTGATGCTTCTAGATTCATCCTTTGGAACAATCTAAAATCCCAAATTCCATGACTATTACCTTTAAAAGCACCAAAAGCAAAAACAAGATATCCCTGAGCGAGGTATTAGACAACCCGCAAATCGAGAAAATAGTTCCTTGGATTGTGCCTGTTACCATATTAATTCTTTGGGAACTTGCTTCTAGAACTGGTCTACTTTCAACCAGGATTTTACCAGCCCCTAGTGGTGTAATCGCTACAGCAATTAAACTTGGCTCAACTGGAGAACTGTTCCAACATATAGGAATTAGTGCTGGGCGGGCGATATCTGGTTTTATAGTTGGTGGCAGTATTGGGTTCGGTTTAGGATTGCTCAATGGCTTTTCCCGTACCGCAGAAAAGTTATTGGATAGTTCCTTACAAATGCTCCGTACTATCCCTAATTTGGCATTAATTCCGCTAGTGATTCTTTGGTTTGGTATTGGCGATCAAGCTAGATTATTTCTAGTATCTATGGGGGTATTTTTTCCGATATATCTCAATACATTTCATGGTATTCGTAGTGTTGACCCCGGACTGATTGAAATGGGAAAAGTTTATGGATTAAAAACACCACAACTTCTGTGGCAAATAATTTTTCCAGGAGCTTTGTCTTCGATTCTCGTTGGTGTTCGTTTTTCGTTGGGGATTATGTGGCTGACACTAATTGTGGCAGAAACGATCGCAGCAGATTCCGGTCTTGGTTATATGGCAATGAATGCTCGTGAGTTTATGCAAACCGATGTTGTGGTTTTGAGTATTGTAATCTATGCACTGCTGGGTAAATTAGCAGATGCTGTTGCCAGAGGATTAGAAACAAAATTCTTGGCTTGGAATCCCAATTATCAAAAATCATAAATGCTAAACTCACCAAAATCAAAGATTGAAAAATCTTGATTTTAAATATAGTTTCCTTCTTCAACATTTCATCAAATAATTAAATTCCAATTGTTCTCGAAAGGAGGTTTTGCAAGTGGTTTCAAATGTACAGGGTACACAACTAAGTATTTTGGATTTGACGAAATCTTTTGGCAAGAAAACTGTTTTAAACTCGCTGAATTTAGAAGTTGAAGCAGGTGAGTTTGTTGCTATTGTCGGACGAAGTGGTTGTGGTAAAAGTACCTTATTGCGTCTTGTGTCAGGATTAGATAGAGCAACTTCAGGTGGAATACTACTTGATGGAGAACCACTACATAGACTCAGCCGCTCTGTAACAGTGATGTTTCAAGATCCCCGCTTGCTGCCGTGGAAGCGCGTTATTCAGAACGTAGGTTTGGGCTTAGAAGGTAATTGGCGTGAAAAAGCTTTGTGGGTACTCAATAAAGTCGGACTTAAAGATAGAGCTGATGAGTGGCCTTATGTTTTGTCTGGAGGACAACGGCAACGGGTATCATTGGCCAGAGCGTTAGCCAGTCAGCCCCGTTTGTTGTTGCTAGATGAGCCTTTGGGAGCATTGGATGCTCTAACTCGCCAAGAAATGCAGCATTTGATTGAAAACTTGTGGCAAGAGCGAAGATTTACTGCGTTTTTGGTTACTCACGATGTGGAAGAGGCTGTGGCGTTGGCAGACCGAGTGATAGTGATCGATCAAGGAAAGATTTCTATGGATTTACCTGTGAAACTTTCACGCCCGCGAGATCGAAGTAGCGAAATGTTTATCAATATCAGAGAAGCTGTTTTAGAACGAGTAATGAGCAATGAAGATACTCAAGTAAACAACCAGTTATTACAGCTAAGTAGTTGAAATTTAAGCTTTTAGTAGTCAATCAATATTCAACTTGAGGTAGCTGCGGTAAATAGGCTACTTCGAGATTAAAACTTGTCTATAGCAATAAAAAATTATTTGTAGGGACTGGGGACTGGGGACTGGAAAGAAGGAATAAAGGTGTACCTAGCCTCGCAAAAATCAAATATGAGTCCTATATGAACACTCAAAATACCTCCCAACTCTCCTCTGTGCTGGTCTGGGTAATTTTTTCTATATTTACGAGCTAGATAAACTAAAATATAATCTATATCGCTTTATTGAAAATTAAATAATACACAAGTATATATTACTTATATTTAATTTAATGATTGTCAAAAAATTAACAAAGGCTGATGCAGATGATTATAGACAGATCAGATTAGAAGCTTTAGAGAAAAATCCAGATTCATTTGGCACAACATATCAAGAAGAAGTAATTAAGACCATAGAACAATTTCGGGATAGAATTCCAGTAGATAACAACAATTTTATTTTGGGATGTTTTGAGGATAAACATTTAATTGAAATAGTCGCATTTAACCAAGAATCCAGAATAAAACTCCGGCATAAAGCACATATTAGTAGCATGTATGTTAAACAAGAATATCGAGGAAAAGGTATAGGTAAACTCTTATTGAATAAATTGATTGAAAGAGCGAAAGCTATTAACGAAGTAGAAATTTTATTACTTGATATTGTTAAAAGCAATTTTTTAGCAAAACAACTTTATTTATCATTGGGCTTTAAAATATATGGTACACAGAAAATGGCGTATAAATTTAATAGCCAATATTTTGATCTAGAGTTTATGTATTTACAGATTAAAGAATAAATTTTGAAATATTACTAAATATCATCATAATGTGTGCCAAGGAAAAATGGCACTTAGTTTTTGGTCAAGCATAAGCAATTTCCAGATATAGCCTTGTAAATAAAGAAGAGGTAATCTACAATGAAGCTCATTTTGCCGCTCGATTTGGTTGCTGACATTGAGCCACATCTACCACCCAATACACAGATTGTACGAGTAGATGTTGAAGGAAATCTAGATGGGGATGCTAGCGATGCTGAAGTTTATTTCAGTTGGTTTTTATCGAGAAGTCCTATACTGCATAAAATACTAGAATCAGCACCAGCATTGCGTTGGCATCACGCACCAAATGCAGGGGTGAATCACATCCTGACACCAACTTATTTGCAAAGAGATATTATCCTCACTAATGGGGCTGGAGTACATGGAATTCCGATCGCAGAATTTGTCATTACTTACATACTGGCTCATGCCAAACACCTGCCAGAATTATATGCTCTACAGGCTGAACGTCACTGGAAAAGAGGCTTTGCTATCCAAGAATTAACAGATGCAACCTTGCTAATTATTGGCGCTGGTGGTATTGGTCAAGAAATTGCTGCCCGTGCTAGACCCTTCGGCTTAAGAATTATTGGCAGTCGCCGTCATCCTCATGAACTAGCAAATTTTGATAAAGTAGTAGGTGCTGATGAATGGCGATCGCTCCTGCCAGATGTAGATTATATCGTTATTGCAACACCTCTAACTCCCGAAACCAAAGAATTTATTGATGAATCTGTATTGCGATCGCTCCCAAATCATGCCTACCTTATTAATATTGCTCGCGGCGGCGTAATCGATGAATCAGCATTAACAAAAGCGCTCACAGAAGGTTGGATTGCAGGTGCAGCATTAGACACAGTTAACTCAGAACCGTTACCACCAGAAAGTCCTTTGTGGTCACTTCCTAACATCTTTATCACCCCTCATACTTCCGGTCATTCACCCAAGAGTAAACAGCGTTCAATAGCTCTATTTATCGACAATCTAAAGCGTTACCAAGCTGGTCAGCCATTACGAAATGTAGTAGATAAAGAAGCAGGATACTAAACAATTAAAAATTAAAAATTAAAAATTAAAAATGAAGAGGTGCTGCCAATTAAGTTGCACAATCCAAAAAATCCAAAATTGAATTAAGGAGTAGCTAATGGTGAAACTAATTTTACCCGATCATCTCATTGCAGATATAGAGCCACACCTACCATCTAATATCGATGTAGTAGAGGTGGATAGTGAAGGTAATCTCGATGGTGATGCCAGTGATGCAGAGATTTATGTCAATGGATTTTACCTGAAAACCTCTACTCTTGACAAAGTACTGACAGCAGCACCCGCGCTGCGTTGGCAACAGTCACCGAGTGCTGGCGTAAATCACATCCTCACGCCAAATTTTTTGCAAAAGGACATCATCCTCACTAATGGTGCAGGGGTTCATGCAATTCCAATTTCGGAATTTGTACTGGCATTTATGCTCTATCACGCCAAGAATCTGCGGAAATTGCAAACTTTGCAGGATGAGCATACTTGGATAAGAGGAATATTTCTTGAAGAGTTGGCAGACGCAACTTTATTAATTCTCGGCACAGGAAATATCGGTCAAGCGATCGCATCTCGTGCTAAAGCCTTTGGAGTCACAGTTTGGGGTAGTCGCCGCCATCCCGAACCCCTACCGAATTTTGACAAAATTGTAGGCGCTGATGAGTGGCGATCGCTCCTTCCAGCCGCAGACTATGTAGTTATTGCCACACCATTAACCCCAGAAACTAAAGGCTCGATCGATGAAGCTGCGTTGCGCTCTATGCGTCAGTCAGCTTACCTAATTAATATTGCTCGTGGTGCGATCGTCGATGAAGCCGCATTACTCACTGCACTCCGCGAAGGATGGATTGCAGGTGCTGGATTAGACACTGTTGCTACCGAACCTCTCCCACCGGAAAGTCCCTTGTGGTCGTTACCGAACGCCTTTATCACACCCCATTGTTCAGCCTTGTCACCACGCCTAAGAGAGCGCATAGCACAACTATTTATCGACAATCTTCAACGCTACCAAAATGGTCAGCCCTTGCGGAATGTTGTAGATAAGCAAGCAGGATACTAAATATTGGGCATTGGATATGGACAAGAGACAAGGGAGACAAGGAAGAAACTTGTTCAATAATTCCTCCTTGTCCTCCTTGTCCCCTGCTCGCCCTACTCCCCACTCCCCAATCACTTAACTTTCAGCACCGACTTTCCTAAAGATTGGCAAATAACATCATTTTGCGGTGTATGGATACGGCTACACAGAACATCACGGTAGTGACGCTCTAAAGGATTTCTTTTTAATAGACCAGGATTACCAGTTAGTTCTAAGGCAATCTCCACAGCACGAATTGAGTTGGTTGTGGTGAGGTATTTTACAGCCTGTGCCTGTAATCCTACGTTAGGCTCATATTCACCCTTGTCAATATCTTCAGCCAAACTATAAATCAATCTATTGTTAGCAAAAAGCAGTGCTTCTATCTCACCCACGGCAGTTTGGAAGCGTGGCAGTGTTGCCAGTGGCTCTTTGAGATTAGAAGGCGATCGCTCCCAAAGATATTTAGTAAGCCAGTCTCGCGCACTACTAGCAACACCGAGATATAAAGCACTCACTGTCAAACTGCCCCAAGTGGCAATCAGTGGATCAAAGGATGGTGCAGCAGATATAGGGTTGATATTTAGAGCATACTCTGAGGGAATTAATACATTCTCTAAAATGAGATCGTGGCTACCTGTAGCTCTCATTCCCAAGTGATCCCAAGTTTCGACAATTCTTAAACCTGGCAGATCGCGCGGAACTAGAAAATTCCCAACTTGTGGTTCATCTTCAGTTGTCCGTGCCCAAACAACAAAGTAGCTGAGGATAGGACTACCTGTGGTGTATTGCTTATGTCCTGTTAAACGCCAGCCTTCTGTTGTTCGTTCAGCAATTGTTGCAGGCAATCCGCCTCTAGCAGGCGTTCCTAACTCTGGTTCAACACGGGCAGCATTTAGCAGTGCAATGCCTTCGATTGATTCACGACACAACCGCTTATATACTTCTGGATGCCAGCGACGGCTACGGGCTGCATGAGCATGTTGCAGGTAGTGCATTGTCAGAACTAATGCGGTTGAAGCATCGCCACGCGCTATCCCTTCAATCACTCGGCAGATAGTTGTCAGTCCCAAATCCTGACCACCATATTCATGTGGGATGGTGAGATTGAGCAATCCTGCTTCATGCAAAGCTGTAAAATTCTCGAAGGGAAAGGAACCATCTCTATCGTGTGCCCCTGCACGGGTGGCAAAATCTTTAGCCAGAGCCTCAACTCGGTCGAAAATATTGGGGAGAGTTTCTAAGCCTTTGCCTACAAAGATGTCTGGCACTGTTTGCTCCAACTTTGACATAAATACTCCTTCACAATTCACTGTATTACTGAATCACAGATGCTTTTCAATATGGAAGCATTTCAAGTTTGCAGAAACATCAATTTTTCGCACTACAGCAGTCTCGATTAGGTTAGTTGTTAAATTATCTGACTTTTCACGGTAAGTACTCAAGCCCCGAAAAAGCGTGGCTTTTTCCATAGTTTGATTATCAATAGCCTGAGTTAATGATAATCAACCTATGGAAAAATCAGGGCTTGGGAAACCCTGAAAGTGATCTTTTCCACATACGTGAAAAGTCAGGTTAAATTATGCACCTCGCAACCCATACTTAGAATGGTGGCAGAACACTAATTTTGATTAACTGACAACCACAAAATTATTTGCGGTTAGTGACAATCCAGCTGATAGTTGGGCAAATTTTACCTGAGTAAAGCCAGACGCACTACCATCTTGGTCAAAGAATAGTCCACCTGTAATGTTGTTGTAGATAAATCGTTGAGCGATCGTCATTGCAGATGTTCCAATGGTAAACTGATTAGCTGAAAGTGAACCTATTGATAACCCTCCACCAAAAGTAGTAGCCGATACCTGAATCAATTCATTAGTCGCGTTGAAGTCATCAATAGTACTAACACCTTTAATGGAATAGAAATTAAAGGTATCAGTACCAGATCCTCCATAAAGAGTACCATTACCTTGAGCGCCTGAGAGGGTGTCATTGCCATCACCACCATAAAGGATACTATTACTTAAATACCCACCGGTCAGGTTATCGTTACCTGCACCGCCAAAAATTGTATCATTGCCATCGGCTCCATTTATCGTATCATTGCCATTGCTCCCCACAATGTTGTCATTGTCGATTGAACCTATGATATTTAATCGTTCGATAAACTTATAGCTAACTTGATTATTGTCAGCTGTAATTGAGCCAACGTTAGTAATAGCATTGAATGTCGAAGTGATTCCTCCAATACCATTGATGTAATCGGCATACAAAAAATCATCACCTTGACCCCCATCTACTGTTTGAGTTACTAAATCAGAGGGGACAGTAGATGAGGCGTCTACATAAAAAAAGTCATTGCCATCGCCCCCAGAAAGCAGATTATCGCCTTTTGAATAAGTAACATCCAGGGAATCGTCACCAATGCCACCGTTAAGAGTGTTATCACCTTTTGAACCGCTAGCACTCAAGCTATCGTTACCTGCACCTCCTTCTAGGGTGTTATTGCCCAAGGAGCGAGAGTCGTAGAAACCATAGGAATCGGTGTAGTAACCGCCATAGATGCCAAGAGAATCATTGCCATCGCCCCCAGAGAGCAGGTTATTACCTTTTGAACCGCTAGCACTCAATGTATCGTTACCTACACCTCCTTCTAGAGTGTTATTGCCCAAGGAGCGAGAGTCGGAGGAGGAAACGCTGCCGCTGTCACTGATCCCGTAGTAGAACAGGCCAGAGATGTCAAGAGTATCGTTGCCATCGCCCCCAGAGAGAAGGTTATCGCCTGTTGAATTGCTAGCATTTAAGCTATCATCACCAATACCACCGTCAAGAGAATTACTGCCTGCATTGGCAATGAGAGTATCATTTCCCGCACCACCAATGAGAAAATCATTTCCCGCACCACCTCTGAGCAGGTCATTACCACTTTTGCCGTCGATGATGTCGTCGCCCCCCTGACCATTGATGACATCATTGGAGTTGTCAAAACCCGTAATGTTGTTGGATAGGTCATTGAGAAAAGTAACAGTGTTCTTTTTGAACAGAGTAGTTTGAGTGGAATTAGCACTAAACACATCAAAACTGTCGGTGATGCTGGTTTGTCCATCAAACAGGATATTGCCAATAGCTGGGCGTGAAGAAGTTGCTGGCAAATTATTCAGGTTTTCTAAGAGGAAGTTTTGCAGAATAACTTTGTTGCTATTAGCCAAACCTTCAAAGGTAATTTCTAAGTTGTTACCATTTTGAGTTAATTGTAGATTTTGAGCAGTGAAGATACTACCTGTAAATTGCAAGGTGTCTAAAGAAGCAATTACCGCAGATGAGGGATTCGAGTCTTTACCTACACCACCGAAATCCGTGATCATATCAGTGTTAGTGTTTTCATCGAAGCTCTGGCTTAAGTCGTAAACAAATTTATCATTGCCCGCGCCACCAGTTAGGATGTCGTCACCAGTCCCACCTATCAAGATATCATTACCTGCACCGCCAATAATCGTATCTTTGCCAGCATAGCCTCCAGAGAGCGTATCGTTCCCACTGTTGCCAACAATGTTGTCATTGTATGCGGTAGCTAAGATGTTTAATCGCTCGATATTCTTATAGCTAACCCGACTTGTACCCGCCGTAATTACTCCAATGTTAGTAGTGGCATTGAATGTAGTTGTAAGCCCCACAGAAGCATCGTTGTAACTGCCGTAGACGGATAACACATCATCACCCTTACCTCCATCGATCGTATCATTGCCATAGCCCCCAGAGAGCGTATCGTTCCCATCATTGCCAACAATGTTGTCATTGTATTCAGTACCTAAGATATTTAATCGTTCGATATTTTTGTAGCTAACCCGACTTGTGCCCGCCGTAATTGTTCCAATGTTAGTAGTGGGATTGAATGTCGTTGTGATACCCCCTGTAGGATCGCTGTAATTGGCGGACAACACATCGTCACCTGCTCCCCCATCGATCGTATCTTTGCCACCCGCGCCCGTGGAGAGCGTATCGTTCCCAGCACTCCCAACAATGTTATCATCATAGGCTGTACCAAAGATATTTAATCGTTCTACATTGCTGTAGCTAACCCGATATTTGCCAGCCGTAATTGCTCCCTTGTTTGTAGTCGGATTGAATGTTGTTGTGATACCCCCTGAAGCTAACGTGTAATCGACGAACAACAAATCGTCACCCTTACCTCCATCTACCGTTTGAGTCACTAAATCAGAGGGGGCTTCATCTGGGAATGTAGGGCTTAGATACAAGAAATCATTGCCATCGCCCCCAGAGAGTAAGTTATTGCCTGTTAAATGTTCAGCACTCAAGGTATCATCACCAGCGCCACCGTTGAGAGTGTTATTGCCTCGGGAAAACGAATAACTGGCGCTATCGCCGGAAATAGATAAATAGGCATCAATGGAGAGAAAATCATTGCCATCATCCCCAGCGAGTAAGTTATTGCCTGTTGAAGACTCAGCCCTCAAGGTATCGTCACCAGCGCCACCGTTGAGGGTGTTATTACCTGAAGAGTTAAAATTAGGCTCTCCTCTATAAGTAGAGATGCCAGAGGTTGAAAGAGAATCATTGCCATCGCCCCCAAAGAGTAAGTTATTACCTGATGGAGACTGAGCATTCAAAGTATCGTCACCAGCGCCACCGTCGAGGGTGTTATTACTTGAGGAGAGGTAATAGATGTAAGCGCTGGCGCTGCTACCAACAATAGAGGCGTAAAGAGAATCATTGCCATCGCCCCCAGAAAGTAAGTTATTGCCAGATGTTGCCCCAGCATCCAAGATATCGTTACCAGCGCCACCGTTAAGGGTGTTATTGCCTGTTGAAAATTCAACATTCAAGTAATCGTTACCAGTACCACCAATCAGGGATTCATTGCTTCCAACGAGGGATTCATTACCTACACCACCAACGAGAGTATCATTCCCCGCACCACCAATGAGAGTATCATTCCCTGCACCACCTCTTAAAAGGTCGTTTCCACTCAAGCCATCAATAATGTCATTGCCACCCTGACCATTTATGACATCATTTGAATCGTCTAAACCCACAATATTGTTAGAGAGGTCATTGAAAAAGGTTACTGTGTTCTTGATACCTATAGTAGTATCAGTGGAGTTGGCATCAAGGACATTAAAACTGTCTGTGATGCTAGTTTGCCCATCAAATATGATATTGCCGATCGCTGGTGTTGTTCCAGAAGCTTTCAGGTTCTCCAAGTTTTCTAATTTGAAGTTTTTCAGAATGACTTGGGGGCCTAAAAACCTTGTTGTATAAGCATCCCCTTGAAAGCTGATTTCCAGATTGTTACCATTCTGGGTCAGTAGCAAATTTTGGGCAGTGAGATCATCACCCTCGAATTTGATGGTATCCACTTCGGCAATGACTGCTGCTGTCGGGTTTGTTCCTTTACCTACGCCACCAAAATCGGTGATGATAGTATTCTGGTTGTAGTTGTAGTCGTAGTAAATAAATTTATCCTTACCGCCTCCACCAGTTGAGGTGTCGTTACCACCGTTACCATATATGGTATCGTTGCCTGCAAGACCGTTAATTGTGTCTGCCTCATTACTACCTTGTAGAGTATCGTTACCGTTGCTTCCAATGATATTTGCCATAACTTTTACCTGACTAAATCGATTTTTTCAGTAACTTTAGTTCTCAATTTGGTGTTTGTGCGGTTTTCAGGCACAAACAATTCAGCGAAATCTGCATAGTTAATTCCTCACGCCTGAGGAACAGTGAATTTCTGGAAAATTCATCCGATTCTAAGGCTTGTACTATCATTTATTTAACTATTCTCTTATTATCTAAGTCTTAAGCACTGTACAAATTCATCAGCGTCTGCATTCAGGATAATCAGTGATTTCATACTAAATTAATCATCTTTGTTCAGTAGAAATTACTCTGACAGGCATCAAAAACTTTGACAATTAAATGCCTAAAATTCATCCTTCATGTTTGATTTTGCCAGTGCCTAAGTCCTACTATTAAGAAAAAATAGTCAACAGTTGACTCTTGAGCGGTAAAGAAATTTTTATACCCTCCTTATAGAATATTCTTCGTGGGTATCTAGCTTGAACATAGAGAACATCGCACAATACTTCTCGGTTTTTGCAGTTTCAAAAGAAGAATTTGCTTTGGGGGAAAGGTAAAAGGTTTTTTCTTAGTTTTTCCCCTTAACCCAAAAGTATTGGAACATCTCAGTAGATTTAAAACAACTACATACTTGATATCTTACTTAGATGTCTAGACTTAAGTACTCATCTTTGCATACTCTTCACATTATTTGCTGCTTAATGTATATACCAATACTAAACTTTGTGTTTTCTTCATCTATTTCAGGTTGGGCTGTTGGTGAAGATATAGTATCTTGCACTTGATTCAGGGATTGGGCAATATTTTGCTTAATGTCTGCTGAACTATTGGCTCGCCTTTTTAACTCGCTGTTCAATAAAAGAGAGAGCAATAAACCGATTTTTATGCCTTTCAAGAGCTTCAGAGGCTATTTTACTAGCCTAAATGTTTTGCCAATCTTGCTTCTTTAAGACGTATTCATCCCATTTCTACAAACGTTGAAACCCTCGAAATCCCAATTCAAAAATTGTTTGCGACAAATGTAGCTTGGATCAACGAACGAAACCCAACGCCAAAAAACTCGATTTTGTTGAGTAACACTAAAGTTCAAACCAACCTATGCATCTATTGCATTCTTTTCGGAAATTGGTATAAGTTGGCAGAGGTATTGATATAGCAAATTAACCAGAGAATTCAGCGATCGCCTCATAGCTTAACGAATCGCTAAACTCCTTATGTTTGGTTATGGCGGGAGATAGTTTATGTTTCCCCGCCAACGACTACATCTCGAATTCGGAGACTAGGGCCACCACAACCCACAGACAAGCCATTTTGTCCTCCTTTACCGCAACCGCCGGATTCATCCCAGTAAAAATCATCACCAAGTGCCTCAATATCTGCTAAAGTTTGGAATACATTGCCCGAAAGCGTCACATCCCGGACAGGTTCAGCAATTTTGCCGTTCCTAATCATCCACGCTTCGCCAGCACTAAAGGTGAACATTTCCCCATTCGTCATTCCACCCAACCAATTACGCGCATAAACTCCTTCTTTGATATCGGTGAATAAGTCTGCGACTGGTGTTTTACCCCGTTCAATCCAGGTATTTGTCATCCGCACAATCGGAGTAAAGTGATAGTTGAGACAGCGTGCGTTACCCGTAGGCGCTTCTTCCAATTTGCCTGCGGTTTCACGAGAATGTAAACGTCCAACTAAAACTCCATCTTTAATCAGTTGAGTAGTAGTGGCAGGAGTGCCTTCATCGTCGTAAAAATAGCTACCGCGATGTCCCTCTGGAGCCGCACCATCAAAAATTTGGAGTTCTTCTGGGCCAAACCGCCGTCCGATGGTCATAACTTCCAGCAAATCGGGGTTTTCGTAAGCCATATCAGCCTCAGAAAGATGTCCGAAGGCTTCGTGGACGAATAAACCCGTGAGAATTGGGTCAATGACAACGGTATAAGTATTGCCCTTGACCGATGGTAGAGACAAAGCAGTGATCGCTCTTTGAGCTGCACCTTTTACCTGTTCATCCAAATCGGTTAAATCTTCGTAAGCTTTGCGAGAGCCAGTAGTTTCCCGTCCTGTTTGGACAGTTTCGCCATTTCTGGCGGTGGCGGCAAAACGCATTTCCATATCCACCCAAGATTGCTCGATCAAAGTGCCTTCCGAGGTAGCAATGATCACTTTTTGGGCGCTGTCACCATAGCGTACCGAAGTAGTGGTAATTCGCCGATCAACGCTTTTGAGTAATTGGGCATAGCGATCGCACAGCTGTTTTTTGTTCGAGAGTGGGATATTTCGGGGATCTGCGCCTTTTAGGGGTAGAACGCATATTGCTTGCACCGGGTCAATGGGTGCAAGTAAAGTTTCTTCATCACCAACCATCCGCGCAGCAGCGATCGCTTCTTCAATACGATCTTTGATTGTCGCCAGTTGATTAAAGCAGCTCAACCCCCATCCACCTTTATAACAAGCACGAATATGTCCACCAATGGAGATGCCTTCGCTTAGGGTTTCTACCTTGTCACCACGCAACAAGATATCAGTCCCTTCTGCTTCTTCAAGGCGAATCATCAAATAATCTACACGCCCTGAGTACTGGGCGATCAGGTCAGAAAGTAAATTTTGTGCGTCAGCAAGTGTAGTCGGCATTTTCAATTAGTAATAATGACGAACTGCATTTATTTTGCAATTATTTGGGGAACTTCTGCTAATCAATATTAAAGAAGCAGGGAGGCAGGGGGAGCAGGAGGAGATGGCAACGCCAAAGGGGAAAGGGCAAGGGGCAAAGGGGAAAGGAAAGCTCCCTCCTTTTTCCTTTTCCCTTTTTGCTACCCGAAGGGTTTTGCTCAATGCCCAATGCCCAATCTTTAGTACTTCCAAGTTACGGTGGGTAAGAACTGAATGATGTGCTAAGGTAATCAAGTGAGAATAAAATTCGGTTACAGCGTTTGTTTTTAGTATTGACAGGCTTTTCCCTTTTGGTCTTAACAAGCTTGTCTCCGAAATCTAAATCTCTACACACCTATGATTTTGGAGATAATGCATGTCAATTTATGTAGGTAATCTATCCTACGAGGTAACATCAGAAGACCTCAATTCTGTATTTGCCGAACACGGTACTGTAAAACGGGTTCAGTTGCCTACTGACCGTGAAACAGGACGTCCTCGCGGCTTTGCTTTCGTAGAGATGGGCACAGAAGCTGAAGAAACAGCTGCCATTGATGCTCTTGATGGGGCTGAGTGGATGGGACGTGACCTTAAAGTTAATAAGGCTAAACCCAAAGAAGATAGAGGTGGTTCCTTTGGTGGAAACCGTGGCAACAGTGGTGGTGGCGGTGGATACAACAGAAATAGTCGCTACTAAACTTTAAGATCAAAAATTAAGTTTTAACGTCTTAAGGGCAGAATCATTATCTGCCCTTTTTGCACTCCGGTCTACTGGATAGCTTAAAATTGCCCAGTACCAATTAAGTAGGAGATGAAAATGACCCAAGTATTTGTGGGCGAAAATGAAGGAATTGAGTCAGCCTTGCGTCGATTTAAGAGGGAAGTTTCCAAAGCAGGTATTTTTCCAGACATGAGAAAGCATCGTCACTTTGAAACGCCTTTGGAAAAACACAAGCGCAAAGAAGTCGCAAGGCACAAACAACGCAAGAGAAATTTCCGTGGTAATTGACAATTAGCAATACTTACGGTGAGCTACGCTAACGCATCTCATTAGATTCTTAGCTGTCGAAGAGGCGATCGCTGGCTGTACTCCAAAAAAGAATCTAATGAGTAAGTTTTGACCTTCGGAAACCTTTTTTATTCTCAGGTATCTATACAAAATCTTCGGAATTTTTATTTAGTTCCTGCTATTCTGCATCGGTGAGAAGTTACAGGGATAACTAGTTATAAAATAATTCATCAATTATTCGGTAAGATGGGCAGAGTAATGATAAACTTTGTTCCCTCACCAGGCTTTGACAAGCAGTTGACTTGTCCATTATGTTTATCCACAATAATTTGGTAACTGATTGCTAATCCTAGCCCAGTTCCCTTACCCACGGGCTTAGTTGTGAAAGATTGCTCAAAAATTCGAGTTTGCACCTCAGCGAGCATACCTGGGCCATTATCTTGGATGCAAATTGTGACGTTTTCTTGCTGAGGATCAACCGATGTCGTAATGGTGATGATATTCGGGCAATCAGGAATCTCTTGATCGGACTGGTTTTGATTAAGTTCATCAAATGCATCAATGGCATTGGCGATGATATTCATGAACACTTGGTTCAGTTGTCCCGGATAGCAGCTGATTGGAGGTAAATTACCGTATTCTGTTACAACCTGGATTTTAGGGCGATCGCCCTTGCCTTGGAGTCGATGTTTCAACAACATTATAGTGCTATCGATTCCTTCGTGAATTTGAAACTCCACCTGAGATGAAATATCTGCGCGAGCAAAAGTTCTTAAAGAGAGGCTAATCTCTTTAAGACGGGTAATTCCCTGGCGCATTGATGCCAATAATTTCGGCAAATCCTCTGCCAGATACTCCAAGTCGATTTCTTCAACAAGCTCTTGAATTTCTGGGTCTGGCTGCAATAGCTTTTGCTGCTGGAGGCTCACCAGGCGAAGCAAATCATTTACATATTCCTCAATATAGGATAAATTTCCACCAACAAAACCAACCGGATTATTAATCTCATGACCAATACCTGCAACCAACTGCCCAAGAGTGGACATTTTCTCACTCTGGATCATTTGTAGTTGGGTTTGTTGTAACTGCTGTAGAGATTGAGTTAATTCTGCGGTGCGTTCTTGCACACGTTCTTCTAATGTGCGGGTGAGATGGGAAATTTTCAAGTGCAACTTTAAACGCGCAATTACTTCTTCGTGTTGGAAGGGTTTGGTAATATAGTCAACTGCACCAATTTCTAACCCCGCCACTTTGTCTGTAGAATCAGCCAGGGCAGTCATGAAAATCACCGGAATATTCTGAGTGATGGGATTGGTTTTCAGCCTGCGACAAGTTTCAAATCCATCAATACCTGCCATCATTACATCCAAGAGAATCAGATCGGGATGAGCATATTCTGTTTGTTCGATCGCTGACTCTCCATCGGTTGCCATCAGGGGTTTCCAGCCACACCCCTGAATCGCTTCCGATAGCACCTTGAGATTGTTTGGATTGTCATCGACCAACAAAATATGTATAGGTTTCGAGATAGGAACAGCGATCATGGTCGTAACTCCGTTGTAACAAATGATTTGAGGAATTTACGGATTTTTCCGGTTTGGAAATTGGCAGTAAGTTTGCTTAACTCTGCCACGAAGGGAGCTAGCTGACTGTTTTGCTCAATTAGCTCTCTTAACATTCCCTCGATCGCCGATATATCTCCCATCATTGCCAGATGATATAGTTGCTGCAAAACATCTTGGGATGGTAGAACCCATTCACTACTAGTTACCTGCTCACCTTTGGGAGGCGAAGATTGGGCATATATCCATTCCACTCCTAACAGCGATCGCAACCTATTAAGTAGTTCGTCAATCTGGAGGGGTTTGGGCAAGAATGCTGTTGCCCCTGCCTCTAAACTCCGTTGGCGATTTTCCTCAAACACACTGGCACTAGAGACGATGATCGGAATAGAACGGGTTTGTAGATTTCCTTGCAGATGAACCATTAACTCAAAGCCATCCATATTGGGCATGGCTAAATCGAGTAGAATCACATCTGGATTGTGTTCAATTGCTAGTTGTAGCCCATATTTGCCATCGGTCGCTTCCAAGGTTTGACAGCCAATTTCTTGCAGCAGATTGCTCAACATAGAACAGTGGTTGCGATCGTCATCGACAATGAGAATCTGAGGCGCACTACCCCGAATCGCAGTAATTCTCTGGGTAGTTGGGGCGCTTGTTGGTACATACCAATCATGCTCAAGGGGTACTGGTACTATCAAATCTAGCCAAAACACACTTCCTTCACCCAGGTGGCTCTGCACCTGAATTTGGCTTCCCATCAATGCCGCGATTCTGTGGCTAATCGCCAATCCCAAACCAGTACCTTCAGATCGCTGCCTTGCTTCACCAACTTGCTCAAAGGGTAAAAAGATTTTCTCCAGTTGATCTGGTGACATCCCAATACCCGTATCTTCAATCTGAAAACGAATCTTCTGAAGTGTCATTTGTCCATTGTCATTTGTCAGCCCTTGCGTTGGACGGGTTTCCCCGCTTGTAGCAAGTGGCGTCATTTGTTTAGATTCTTGACTAATGACTTCCACTTTAAAAGTTACGCTACCACTGTCTGTAAATTTGATCGCGTTGCCTAGTAAGTTAATCAACACTTGCCGCAGCCGTTTTTCATCGACTTCAATGGCAAGTGGTAGGCGATCGCTAATTAAAATATTAAATCCAATCCCTTTTTGTTCAGCCCGGATACCACAAATCTCAGTCACGCCATGTAAAAAACTGGGCAGATGTACACTGGTGACAACCAAATCCAATTTCCTCGCTTCTATCTTCGAGAGATCGAGAATGTCATTGATCAGCATCAGCAGGTGCGATCCGCATTGGTAGATAATGCTGACTCCTTCGAGGTTTTTAGCTGTCATGTTTGGCGATCCTTCTAGTACCTGGGCAAAACCAAGGATGCCGTTGAGGGGTGTACGTAGTTCGTGGCTCATGTTGGCGAGAAACTCACTCTTGGCCTGATTGGCAGCATCGGCAGCTTGTTTTGCCTCAACTAATTCATGAGTTCGTTCTTCGACCTTTGTTTCCAAGGTTTTGGAATAATCTAATAGTTGATTGTTGGCAATTTCTAGTTGACGATTTATTTCTTCTAACTTCTGCTGTTTATAAGCATTGGTTGTTGCAATCACACTACCGATAAACGCGGCTAAGGCGGGCGTTACCGGAATTAAAACACCATGCAAAAACGTCCCATAGCCACCCACTATGCAGGCTCCACTGATGCCTACAGTTGCCCAAAGAATTTTGCCACCAGGAATCCGCCGCTTGTGACGCGCACTAGCTAACCACCAACTGCCTGTAGAACCGATGACAGACCAAAAAACAATCCCAAGTGATAAATAAATCCCAGAAACAGCGTGTAAACTGGTTTTTCCTGTTTTTGCTCCTTGTACTAGTTGATGAGCAATATTGGCATGAATAAGGACACCTGGAGTCGGTTTTTGGGCAGATACCCCAGAAGAGAAAGGTGTGCTGAAGAAATCATTGGTACTGGAGGCGATTGACCCAATAAATACCATGCGATCGCGCATCAAATCTGCCGGAATTCTCCCTGCTAACACATCGCGCAGGGAAACTGTGCGAAATGCTGCATCCGTTCCGTACCAGTTGAGCAGAATTTGATAGCCTCCTAAATCGGCATCGGTATAACCTGCTTCTTGATTTTGCAGTGGTAAGTAAATTTCCCTACCCAACTGAAACTTTTGCTGTTGGGGGTCAATGCTTTCTAAACTAATTTTTTCAGATTCGAGGTATTTAAGCGCTACAAGGGTTGCCAGTCCGGCTTTAATGGTATTTTTTTCTTTAGTATCTTCAGCAGTCAGGAGCGCACGACGCACAAAGCGATCGTCATCCAACACCAAATCTGCTAATCCTACCTGCTCCTTTTTTTTCAGTTCCGGTGGGGGATTGACGCGTTCACCAGTAATTTTCTCGACTCCGATCAAATTAGGAGTGTTGCGGAAGACTTGAACAAGTTGCTCGTGTCCGTTTCCTTCCGGTAAATCTCGATAGAGATCCAATCCAATGGCGCGGGGCTGCTGCGCTCGGATTTTTTCTAATAATCGTGCCAGCGCCCAGTCTGGAACTGGCCATTTACGCACCGATTGGATATCACGCTCATCGATTGTGACAATCACAATCTCATCTGCGATCGTCTGTGGCGTTGACGTAGCCTGCCATAGGTATCGCTGACGAACCCATTCGTCACGAATTTTCCATTCCGGTAAATTGAAAAGTCCCAACGATTGCCCAACCATAACAGTCAAAGCAACGCTGGGAGTAATAATTAAAACGCTACGAGTGCGTTGGATAAAAGCCTGGAATCTGCGCCACATATTTGTGCTATACAGTTCATTGATCTCGGTCAACGTTGATGGAGCAAGGCTCCACTAAAACGTGTCTAGAATTGACTAGTAGTTCGCTTTCGTAACTTGGCGGGGTAAAGGGGCAAGGGGAAAGGGAAAAAGGGTTATTCCTTTACCCTTTTCCTAGCCCTCACCTAACAATTTTGGTTTGGCAGACTACTAGGAATTAATTAATAGATGCTGTTACAATCTCCTTCAAACTCACTGAGGATAAAAGTTCTTCCCATTGTTTACGGAGAGTTGCATTGCTAGGTTGGGCAGTGTATGTCGCTGCTAGTGTTGCTACACAGTCATACCAAACACCGTTTTTACCAAAAGCAGTGGCCCGCTTTAGAGCATCTTTGTCTTGCATTGCTATTGCCAACTCAGCGTCCGGCTGGATGCGCTGAACCCAACCATCGACGTAAGGCGTACTCGGATTGAGTTGTCCATCTATTTTGAGTGCTAGGAACCATTGATAGTTTTTGCCAACGGCTAAAGCGGGTGCATCGGCTGGTAATTTGATCGCGATGACCCCAGTTTTCCCCGCAACTGGAACATTCATCTGATATTGCATATTGCCTGTTTCATCTTTGAGGCTCAACACAGCTTCTTGGGCATTGGAAGCTGGCAGATATACCAGAATGGTGGGACGTTCAGACACGGTTGTGCCATAGAAGTTTTGGGGTAAAAGGGCGATTAACGCTGCTGGTTCTGTTGTACTTGTGGTCGATGGATTCAAGTAGTAAGTACCAACGCGAGAAGCTCCTCCACTTGCTTGTTGGGGAGCGCCTTTGCCTGCGGTAGGTGTGAAGAGGTTGCCTCGAGAAGCTCCTCCTGTTGCTTGTCTGGGCGCACCTTTGCCTGCGGTAGGTGTGAAGAGGTTGCCTCGAGAAGCTCCTCCCGTTGCTTGTCTGGGCGCACCTTTGCCTGCGGTAGGTGTGAAGAGGTTGCCTCGAGAAGCTCCTCCTGTTGCTTGTCTGGGTGCGCCTTTGCCTGCGGTAGGTGTAAATATGCTACCCCGCGAAGCTCCTCCCGTGGCTTGACTAGGAGAACTGCTGTTAGGGGGTGGGGTAAATGTAACAGCATAGGCACTACACGCACTACTAGCGATTAGAGCGATGACGCTCAATGTACTAGCTAAATATCGACGTTTCATGATGTTTGACCTCATTTAATTAGAATGTGATACAAAATACGTTCCCTTTGGCTATGGCCAGAAGCTAAGAGAATAAGTTTAAGCAATAGTCAACAGATTTTAATTTTTGGATTTTGGACTTCATTGTGAGCGCTCAATCGAACGATTTTGAATTTGTTTCACCCATAACAAACGTTAGTCCAGTATCAACCAAAAGAATCTAAAATTGGCATAGTCAAATCAGGAAACTTTTACTAAAATTATAGGCGGAGTCTAGCTTGAATATTGTAAAAATTGTAAAAACATTAAATCTAAAAAGCAGTGTTATTACTTAATTAAATCCAATTTCCAATCAAAACAAAGCCAGACCAAAAGAACGGATCGCGGAAATCAGTTTGGCGAATTAGGTTAATTTGTGCTTGTCTTAGTGCTTCGGCTTTAGTGATTTTAGGTTGTCGCAGTTGGTCATAGAAGCGAGTCATGAGCATTGCAGCTGCCCGATCTTTGACGGGCCATAGGGTAGCAATAGTAGAACGAGCGCCGGATTTGACAGCCAAGCCCGCCAGTCCCAGGACGGCGCGATCGTCTCCTGTTGCTGTATCGCAAGCACTTAGTACTAGCAACTCGATGGCTTTCGAGGGATCGCTACCCCGATTTTTGAGGAGTTCAGATAATTCCTTAACGTTGACTTTTCCATCCCAAGTGAGCAAGAAGGTATCTTCGAGGCGGGAACTAAATTGTCCGTGGGTTGCGAGGTGGACAACACCTGCACTACTGGATTTCACCCGTTCAGCAAGGGCTTGACTGGTGAATTTCTGGTTCAGCAACATGGAAGAGGATACCGCTTTGGAGATTTGTTTTACCTCTGATTCCACGGCGGGCAAAGCACTAAAGCCAGAGCGAGATTGGCTGATGCCACCGACGATCGCACTAATGTGATTTTGATGAAGCGATCGCGTCGCCATCAGTTGCAATCCTGGTGAGAGCGCCACAGCATACTTCTCAATCAAATATTGATTACCGTCATACAGGGCTGCAATCGGAATGTTACGTAACTTACCATCCAAAACAAACACCAATGTTTTAGTATTGGTAAAAGCTTGTTCCTGTTCGGCAGGACGAATCAGCCAATCATAAATCTGTTGAGACAATCGATTCCGGTCTTTAGAATCGGAAACCGGGTTGAGAGCTACTAAGAATTTATTGAGAGTTTGCTCAATTTCAGCTTGAGATTTTTGAGTGACATAGTAACGCAGAGGTTGTCCAGCTTTGGAGAGAATTACTCCTAAGCGATCGCTTAGGATAATTGGATAAATAACCGTTGCTGTGGGGTCAACTTCGTCAATTTGCTGCGCTTTATCTAAACAAGCTTCGCGGAAAAAGTTATCAAGCTCGGCGATTTGGAGTGACTCAATCAATTCACGAGCTTGCATCAATGCAGGCTGAGTTGGTTGCTCATCGAGAAGTAAACCCACCAGTTCCCGATAGACAGGCTCTACACTTTCGCGGAAAGAAAATTGGACATCGGGGTTGACGGCAACCATATCCCCTCGTAGTGACTTTAATGACTTAACGGCTTCGGTATAGGCTGTAATTGCTTTGGAGCGATCGCCTTGTTGTTTATACAACTGTCCCACCTGCCATGCCGATTGAGCAATGATATCGTCAGCCCCAAGCTGACGGGCAATATTGAGGGATTTCTCGGCTAATTCCTTGGCCTGTGACCACTGCTTTGTGCGACGGTAGAGTTGTCCCCACTGATGTAGTGCATAAGCTTCTGCGGAAGCATCCTGAATTTTTTGGGCAGATTTAACTGTAAGTGCCATAAGTTGTACTAAATCTTTGCTGGGGAAAACTCGATCGGAGTTTTCCAAGCGATTCAAGGTTGCCACAAAATTAATCGCTGCGTAAAGAGAATTATGGCTGGGTGGTAGTTCTTGAAACTGTTGCTGCAACTGAGGTGCCAGGGGGATAGCATATTCAAGTTTGTCGTAATCCACCAATAATTTGAAACGAGCTAAACGCGCTTGCAGAACTTCATTCGGGTTCATAGCTGCTGTTTGTGCGTCTTCAAAGTAATTTAATGCTGCTTCTGGATCTTGGGAGTCAGAAGCAACTTTCCCTAGAGCCGAAAGAATAGAACTTAGCTGAGTTTTAGCTGCTATTTTGTTCGCTGTGGCTAAACTTTGTTCTAAAACTTCCTGGCTTTTGCCATCACCAATAGCGTGCAAGGCCAAACCGAGCGATCGCAATCCACTAACTTTGATTTCATTATCCGGCATCTTTTGGAGTTTTTGAGTCAGCACCTCTAACTGTTGTTTGGAGCGGCGATAAAATCCTAAACTTTGTAAAGCTTGTGCCTGATTGATTTGACTGCCCAAGCTGCCCATTTTGTCGCCTGCTTGCTCATAAAATTTTTGAGCTTGTTGCCAACTTTCGAGAGCGGTTTCAGCTTTGCCAGTATGCAATTGCAAATTTGCCTGGGTATTGAGTGCCTGCGCCCAAAGAATTGCATCAGCAGAGGGAATAGAGGTTTGCAATAGTTTTAGACTTTGCTCAATAGACTGTTGAGCTACTTCCCATTGATTAAGTTCTTGTTGTGCCAGTGAGAGGTAACTTAAACTTAGAGCTTCGCCCTGGCGATCGCCTTGGGTATGGTACTGTTGTGCTGCCGTTTGCCAAATCGTCACTGCTTCGGCAAAGCGTCCTGAATGGTAGAGGTTTCGTCCCTCTTCTAGTCTGTTGGGAGGTTGGGAAGAAGAGAGAACTGGGGTTGTGACTGGTGGAGATGCTTTTATCGGTGTAATGGTAAATGCTAAACACAAACTTAAAATAGCGAGGCTGACATATAGCCAACGAGTTTGTTTAATAAAGAAAGCCATAATTACCATAATTAATTAGTTAATTACTTAACTTATAATTGAGCAGTTTGTTTAATGATTAGTCACAGGACGAGTGTTGAGGAAATCACTAAATCGCTGTATGTATAATTCCCAATTTCAAATGAGAAATATCATTTGAGCGGCGATGCTTCAGCAGTATCGCGATCGCTTTGGAGAATTAGACCCTTGACTTTAAAAAAATTAACTCTTGGGAATAGCAGCACAGTTGGCGTTGCTGATTCCATGTATGAAAACGATTTTGTATAATACCAAAATCCTTGTAGAGACGTAGCACTGCTACGTCTCTACATCTAGATTTATACTTCAATTCAGCAATGCCGCACAGTTTGATGTTTGTTGCACCTGAGCAGAAGATTTATCTGCAAATAACTCACATGGATATGTGATCAATAGCGTAACGTACCCGAAAGATAGCGAAAATAAATATTTTTGTTATACAAATACGTTTGCAGACAATGTAACAATAGCGATCGCAAGCCAATACTTTTAGTCATACCTACCAGTGAACGCCCCTACCAACATCTCTGCACAAACTCAGAATCGCAAAGCCGATCACATTCGGATCTGTTTAGAAGAAGATGTTCAGTCTCATCAAATCACCAATGGACTGGAACGTTATCGCTTTACCCATTCTTGCTTACCCGAAGTCAACCACAACGATATTGATATCAGTACAACTTTCCTGGGGAAACACCTTGGCGCACCCTTGTTAATTTCTTCCATGACTGGCGGCACAGAACAAGCCGCAATGATTAACCAACGTTTAGCCCAAGTCGCACAACACTACAAAATTGCGATGGGTGTTGGTTCCCAGCGCGTAGCAGTAGAAAAACCTCAAGTGGCTGATACTTTTGCTGTCCGCAAGTATGCCCCCGATGTTCTGCTATTTGCGAACTTGGGCGCTGTACAACTTAACTATAAGTACGGCTTAGATGAATGTTTGCGCGTAGTTGATATCCTAGAGGCTGATGCACTGATTTTACACATTAACCCTCTACAAGAGTGCATTCAACCTAAAGGTGATACTAATTTTCGGGGTTTACTTGACAAAATATCTAAATTGTGTTTTATGCTACCAGTGCCAGTAATTGCGAAAGAAGTTGGTAACGGTATTTCAGCAGCGATCGCACAAAAACTCATCGCCGCCGGAGTAGCAGCAATTGATGTCGCTGGTGCGGGCGGTACTTCTTGGGCAAAGGTGGAAAGCGAACGGGCAGAAAATCCCTTACAACGTCGCTTAGGGAGGACATTTGCCGATTGGGGTTTACCGACGGCAGAGTGTATTACAACTATTAGAGCAATCGCCAAAGATGTGCCTTTAATTGCTTCAGGAGGTTTGCGTCATGGATTGGATGTCGCAGCCGCGATCGCTTTGGGAGCAGACATAGCTGGTTTAGCAATGCCTTTTTTACAAGCAGCAGCAACATCAGAGACAGCAGTAGCGGAACTCGCTGAAGTATTAATCGCCGAAATCACCACAGTTTTATTCTGCACTGGCAACGCTACCTTGTATCAGTTAAAGCACTCTGACAGTTTACAGCGCATAGAATAAATTAAGTAGGTCATTAGTCATTCTTCCCCATCCCCAATGACGGCAGTTGACGGCAGTTGCTCCACTTGGGGAGATCCCTTGGCGCTAGCCTCTCACGAATGGGAGAAGACCGCACTGCCTCCCAATGCCCAATTCCCAATAACAAATAACTAATGCGTAATTTTATCAAACAAACTTTTGCTAGTTTAATTGGCACCTTATTAGGACTAATTATTTTTGGTGGTCTAGGAACCACTGGACTGTTCTTGCTGATATTAACTGCTAGTTCCTCTAAAGATACTGGGCCAAACGTGAAAGATAAGTCAGTGTTGGTTTTTGACTTGTCAATGAAAATTACTGATAGCGAACCTAGTTCAGGCGAACTGTTTCAAAACACAATATCAGGTGTAGATGACGATAGAATGGCACTCCGCAAAGTTGTGGAAACTTTGGAAAAGGCGCGACGCGATCCGCGAATTGTCGGGATCTATCTGGATGCAACGAACGCAAGCCAAACTGGTAATGTCGGCTATGCTTCCCTTAAAGAAATTCGGAAAGCGCTAGAAGAGTTTCGTGCTGCTGGGAAAAAGATTGTCGCTTATGGCAGTGATTGGAGCGAAAAGGAATATTACCTTAGTTCGGTGGCAGATTCCATAGTCCTTAATCCTCTGGGAATGATGGAAGTCAACGGTTTGAGTTCACAACCAATGTTTTTAGCGGGAGCATTGCAGAAGTATGGCATTGGTGTTCAAGTCGTGCGGGTAGGGAAATTTAAAGGAGCCGTTGAACCGTTTATTCTCAACAAGTTGAGTCCAGAAAACCGCGAACAAACTCAGAAATTGTTGGATGATGTTTGGGGAGAGTGGCGCACTGCTGTAGGCGCAAGTCGGAAAATTGAACCTAACCAGTTGCAGGCGATCGCAGATAATCAGTCACTACTAGAAGCTACACAAGCCAAAACTAACGGTTTAGTCGATCAAGTCCAATACCCCGATGAAGTGGTAACAGACCTGAAAAAGTTGACAGATAGCAAGAAAGAAGACAAAACATTCCGACAAATTAGCCTGGATAGCTACGCACAAGTTTCTGGTAAATCCTTGGGTGTAGAACGTAACTCCAAAAATCAAATTGCTGTTGTTTATGCTGAGGGCGAGATTGTCGATGGCAAAGGTGATGATGGGCAAGTAGGAGGCGATCGCTTTGCCAAAATCTTCAACAAAATCCGACAAGATAAGGATGTGAAGGCTGTTGTATTACGAATTAATAGTCCTGGTGGTAGCGCTACCGCAGCCGAAGTCATGCAGCGAGAAGTGAAATTAACTCGTGATGTCAAACCAGTTGTAGTATCAATGGGTGATGTCGCTGCCTCTGGTGGTTATTGGATTGCTAGCGATTCTAATCGCATTTTTGCAGAACCAAATACCATTACAGGTTCCATAGGGGTATTTGGGATGTTATTCAATGGGCAAAAGCTGGCTAATGAGAATGGTATTACTTGGGATTCAGTGAAAACCGGACGTTATGCTGATAGTCAAACAGTTTCGCGTCCGAAATCGCCCCAAGAATTGGCACTTTATCAGCGCAGTGTTAACCGCATTTATGATATGTTTCTGAATAAAGTTTCTCAAGGTCGGAAACTCCCAGAACAAAAAGTAGCAGAAATTGCCCAAGGAAGGGTTTGGTCAGGTGTGGCGGCCAAAGAAATCGGTTTAGTGGATGAAATTGGCGGTTTGGATAGTGCGATCGCATACACTGCCAAGCAGGCGAATTTAGGAGACGACTGGGAAGTGCAAGAATATCCTCGCACTAGCAGCTTCGGAGAACGCTTTTTTGGGCGTGCAGCAGAAGAGGCGCGGACTACTTTCGGGATTGAGAGGACGCAACTCAAATCAGCCAATCCTCTTACCACGGAATTTCAAAAATTGCAACAGGAAGTAGAGATTCTGCAAAAGATGAACGATCCACAGGGGGTCTACGCCCGCTTGCCTTTCAACTTGAAGATTGAGTAGATGTTTTTTGAGTATCAGTGGGCAACAACTCAGCGAATACTGCGTCAAACTAGTTTTGAGGATTTGTAGTCAAGATTTTAGTCCTTGTTTTCTCAGAGCTAAAGTCTTTGCTACGAAATTGTGTATCGATCGATTTAAAGATAGATGACTAGGACAAAGCACATGAGTTTACCTCGCCAGCCATAAACCAGCTGACATTTGCTGCTTGGATGTGTAAAGTAGTTTAAAGTCAACTACAATTTCTAACCTTTGACAGAATTTTAGATTTGGACTTTTGCTGAAGCAACCTGGTTAAACAGTGGCTCAAGTATGGAAAAATCTAAAATTTTTTATCCAAAACAAGTGTAATTACATACCAACCCAATTTAAAGTCTAAAATACAAAATTGAGTAAAACATCCATCTATGGCTAGAAAAACACAACGCCTTTTGCTGCTAATTGTTTCTTGTAGTATCACTGGTGTAATTTTAGGAGGTACTGCTGGTTGGGCAGAAAGTAATCTTTGTTTGGGAGACAGTAAAGTTACAAGTGAGTGCCTAACCCAAGATCCAATCCAAAAAACTATCCAAGGAATGAGTACTGGATTGTTAGCTGGGGCTGGGGCTGCTTTTGGTGCAGTCTGGCAGTTACGAAATGAAGATTGAGCATGAACTACCGCTAACCCGGAACTCCGGGTTAGATTAGGTTTTTGTACTAATTAGCCAGTGCCTCCACTTTGACTGTCGCCCAGCATTAAAGTCATGTGGGTCAATTATCTTAATTTATATGGCTTTGGAAGAATACCGATCTATTAATGCACGAGCAGATTTCTGGTGTTGTTCAGCTAAATATTGAGGAGAGATAAACTGAGCATTACCCATGAAGCGGTACACCCAGCGACAAAACTCCTCAAGCGATCGCTCAGGCAATCTCACAATATAATCTACATAAGCAGCTTTGCTATGTGTCTTATTCATAAGTCTGGGTTAATCGCCTGGATTGGTGAACGAAATAATCAGCTTTTTGGTCACTTACGTTGTTTTATTGACAAGAGATAACCTTGCTATTTACTGAGTGTACATTTCTAATTAAAAATAATTTCAGGATTTTCAGGATCATAATTGGGAACTTTGTCTGGAACTATAGATTCAATAACTTCACCATCGACCCTTATCCGATATGCAATAATAGGCCAATCATCAGTACAAAATACTCGAAATTCTTGCATTATATATTTTGTACGGGTATGAATGAAAAAGTTTAGCCTTAACTGTTCTTTCTGACTCAAATCAAACTGTATAGCCTCTGTTAATATTTTGTTTGGATACAGACTGTCGAAGGCAAAATATTTCTCTGTCCAGAATCGTTTATTTTGAGGATCAATTTCCTCATCTAAATCAATGTAGCGCCCATGTATATCAAAAACCGGATACTCAGATTGATTAAGCAAATCGAGTTCTAGTTTTTTACTACTACGAAGCGTAGGCATAAAGTAAGCAACACTACCGCCTCCAGTTGCATAACCAATCAGATCATTAGTTTGCTTCTCAATTTTGTGTACAAGGCTGTCTAAATTGCTATTTATTTCTTGTAGCCTCTTAAAGTGTTCTTGATCTCGGTAAGACAGAAGTGCCAAGTATTCTTCTTCAGTAATTTTTATGCTCAAATACTCTAATCGCGTACCATAATTTTTTGGTGTATTTAAGAGCAGTGCTAAACGTTCGAGATGATAAAGTTCAATAACTATACTTATGTCAAGATTTATTAATATTTTTCGCTCATTAAGTTTTAGTTCTTGATTTGTTATAAATACTAAGCCATCTGCTCTATTCTTTTCTACACCCTTTAAATCGCAAGAAAACTTTTTCTTAATCGCCTGTAGTGTTTGTTGACCTCGTGGGAAGTAGACAGCACCCACCAGCTTTAAATCATCCTTGACACAAATGAGGTCTTTACCACCATCTTTTCCACCTAACGGATGTGATGGATCTACGGAGTAGCCTTCAGTTTGCAAGAGTGTACTAGCCAACCTTTCTGCAGGTTTCTGCCCCTTTGTCCACTCGCGCAATCGATTCCAAGTTTCATCGCCATCAAATCGCCTTGAATGTTCCATTGCTCCCTGTACTCTAGTTCTTAACAGCTTTGATTATTAAAAAATTAGTATCTCACCGTTCAACTTCAAAGCACTATCTTAACTAAGAACTCAAGCAGCCTAAGTAGTTATATGATAAAGCCTGCTGTTGAGTTTATTGCTCCTTTTATACATTTACAGCCAATGATTTCCATGTTTTCTGACAAGCCAATTGTCTAACTGTGCTAACACTTCGCTGCAACAGACTGAATCGATATCTGGGTTGAGATGCAAAGAAGTATTCCTATGGGCGCATTTGCTTTCTTGGTAGCTTATAGAGAATAATCACAAATAAAGCAGCTTTGGCATCTTCGTGCGAGAGAATAAATATAAAGTATGGCGATCGCAATCGATTTTGGTACTAGCAACACAGTCATTGCTCGTTGGAACCCTGTAACCCAGCAGCCAGAAACCCTGACTCTACCAGGTTTATCAATCAAACAAAGTCTCAATCCGCCACTGATTCCCAGCTTGGTTTATGTTGAAGACGCAAGCCAGAATCAAGTCTTAGTCGGGCAACAAGTACGCGATCGCGGTTTTGACCTCAAAGGCGAAACACGATTTTTCCGCAGCTTCAAACGCGGTATTGGTGCAGATATTCAAGGTTTCTTACCCGAACTAGATGGGCAAATTGTCACCTTTGAACAAGTAGGGCAATGGTTCCTGACTCAAGTAATTGAAGAACTAGCACCTCTGGAAGGTGGCTTAGATTCTCTGGTGTTAACCGTACCCGTAGACAGTTTTGAAGCCTATCGTCACTGGTTGGGTCAAGTTTGCCAAGCCCTCCCGGTCGAACAAGTGCGAATGCTAGATGAACCCACAGCCGCCGCCTTGGGTTATGGTTTGGCAGATCAAGAAAATCTTTTGGTGATTGACTTCGGTGGTGGAACTTTGGATTTGTCCCTTGTTCGGTTGGATCAAAGCGTGCAGGCAAGCACAAAGCCGCTTGGATTTCTCCTCAAATGGGGTAATAAATCTCTGGCTGAAGATTCAAAACAAAAAGTCAAAACTGCCCGTGTTCTGGCGAAAGCAGGGCAAAATCTAGGCGGTACTGATATTGATAATTGGTTGGTAGATTACTTTGCTAAAACTCAAGAATTGGCGGTGAGTCCCTTGACAACACGCTTGGCAGAACGGTTGAAAATTCAGCTATCAACCCAAAACCAAGCTAGTGAAGTTTATTTTGATGATGAAACATTTGAAAGCTATGAACTGGAATTAAACCGCGACACTTTTGACGATATCCTTAAAGAACACGCATTTTTTGAGTTACTCGATGAGTCGATGACGACGCTGTTACAGCAAGCAAGACGGCAAGGAATAGAACTTCCAGATATTAGTGCAGTTTTGTTAGTTGGTGGCACAGTGCAATTACCCGCAGTGCAGACATGGATCAAACAGTATTTTGAGCCAGAAAAAATCCGTTGCGAACGTCCCTTTGAAGCGATCGCTCAAGGTGCATTACAGTTAGCTCAAGGTGTGCAAATCAAAGATTTTCTCTACCATAGTTATGGTATCCGCTACTGGGATCGCCGCAATCAGCGTCACAAATGGCATTCTTTAATTAAAGCTGGACAAGCATATCCAATGACTCAGCCAGTGGAATTAGTCTTAGGCGCTTCTGTAGAAAATCAGCCCAGCATTGAATTAATTATGGGAGAATTGGGAGCAGATACGGGTAGTACTGAAGTTTATTTTGATGGCGATCGCTTGATTACTCGCCGGATGGAGAATAGTGAAACTAGCGTCAAACCTCTCAACGATCAAGAAGGCGCGAGGACAATTGCTCAACTGACACCAGCCGGATATCCTGGAAGCGATCGCATCAAAATCCTCTTTCAAGTTGATGAACAACGCTTTTTACGAATCACCGTTGAAGACTTGTTAACAAATAATACGCTTTTGGAAAATCAACTTGTGGCACAGTTGAGTTAAACTACTGCACGTTTAAGTGTTTAATAAAATTTTGACAGTGGGTGCTGGCATTCAAACCACTGTTCTAAAGCCTGATTTATTCGTCCTTCATTCTGATTATTTCAATGGTTTTTTGAATTGATTCTTCACCAGATGCTTTAACAACTATTCTAGATGGAATAAAACTCTCGTCATCATATTCGGGAGAAGCCTCATAGTGGCCAATCTTACCTTGTTCTGCCAGTCTGCCTACCTCTGCATCAAAAGACCTTTTTTCTTCCACTGCTGGCGATGGGACGTAAACAACGTTAACGTCATCATCAACTCCACCTAACTCAATCGGGAAAAGATATAGCTTCTCTAACTCTCCAGCTTGGTATGCTGCAACTGCTGTCTCATGAGAATTGACTCTTTGGGCGATTGATTGAGTAATGCTTGGCTTGGTTGACAACCGACTTAATGTCACCCGATCAAACGTTATGAAAACGAGAGTTGAACCTGTTGGACATCGATATGCACCTTCTGCTTCACAAAGCTTACAGGCAAGTGCTGTAAACTCCCAAGCTTGATTTTCTGTACAACTGAGCTTCTGGGTAGTGAGAGATTCAATACCATACTCCTCTCCATAGGTTCGGACAACACGCGCGTGCGACTGTAATCCAGGGACAACAGATGGATGGTTCCAACCCCACAACCAACTGCTGTCTATTGTGTTGTAAGTGCCGATAATCTGCACTGAACATCTCGCCGTGATCCCATCTGGACGGGTGAAGACAACCGTACCAGTGTCTTGATTGATGTCCCAACTCGACTCACCGAGCCGCCAAGCATTATTGTGAGCTTCTGTTTTTAATCGCAATTCCTCCATACTCTGCTCAACTAAAGTATGAAACTCAGACAAATTATCTGATTTACCTGCACCGAATAGCTTGTTGAAAAAATTCATAACATTCTAACTAGTTAAAGACATTTTGCTATCAAATAAATAACCTAAACCATTAATAATTTGGGTTGGTGTTACATATTAAGTTAAGTTGGAGCGAGAAATCAATTACTTCTGTCTTTTAGTCGTTTGCACACTGTACTAATTTTGGGAGCCACTTTAATATTAGGTTTAGGTTTCGGATGGTTAGTGCGTCTGCTCAATCGCTAAAAGTTATCTTTAATTTTCGGTTACAGCTTATAAGTAAATATTTAGTTTTTAATCAAATATAACAGCACAAAGTTTACATTGTAAGCGGTTTCCCTTTCGGGATTGGCTTGTGAGTAATCTCTCCGTTAATATATTCGCTTACAGGCTTTGTTTTTGGGAGCTTCAGAAATTCCTTCAGGGTGAGAGGTTGAGTAGTTGTGGCGCTCATAGCTCCTAAATTCCTCAAAAATGTGTTTTTAGTCTAGCAGTATATATGAACAGGTGCGCTGACGCAGTGTTACGCACCTGTCCAGATATCAAGGTAAGAATTGCAGCAACGATCAATTCACTATCATTTATGCACCACTACTAAAGTTCCCGTTGAAGTCCATCTGTAAAGATTGCCAGCTTGCTTAACAGGTAAATTTACGCAACCGTGGCTGACTGGAGTGCCAAAACGGTTATGCCAGTAAGCGCCGTGGATAGCATACCCTCTGTAGAAATACATTGTGTAAGGAACGTCAGGAATGTTGTAGCCTCTGCCTCGCATCCGGTGAGTACGATACTTAGAATTAATCCGAAATCTACCTATGGGTGTAGGAGTTGCTCGCTTACCTCCCGAAATGCGATATGAATGAACAAGTTTATTACCTTCCCATGCACGTAAACGTTGCTCTGACAAGTCAATTTCAATCCAGCGAGGTTGGCTAATATTATTAGTGCTGTTTTGATCTACTGAGGTGGCTGTTGCTGTAGTCGAGTTGGGTATACCTGTTAGCGGTGATGACCAAGAGAATAAAGTCATCACCATCAGCGCCATGCCTGTACAAAAAGTTGCTGAAGAACGAATCCCACTACGGCCAATCCAAGTTTGCATTATGCCTTATCTTCTAAACTACGCAAAAATCATGAAGTGAAGTAATTTTCTGGAAAACTATAAATTTCCAAAGTGACTTCTAACTTCCTGTCGAGGATTTACGCAATTCATCCGCTAAAGCTTCTCAAGACAAGTCCTAAGTTAATCCGCCTTCAATTTGTCCTTTGTCCTTGGTTAAATGATGATTCCTAACTCATCACCAATGACCAATAACTAATTACAAAGGACAACCTTTACAAAAAGCTGTCATTTAAATGCCTAAATGCAAAGTTTCCCCGAATTCATCTTTGCATTTGTAATTTCACACAGGAATTTTCAGGATTTACGCTTATTTTTTTGGGCAAATAGTTAAATGCCCTCTTCTGTATTTTATTTCAATTTCAGTAATTCCGACTCCGAAGATTCCCAGCATAAAATCTTGCTGGGAATCACTTAATTGTCTTGATTTGTTGTTATTTATGATTTTACCTAAATTGCCTTATGGCTGCTTCATTTGCTATTTCTGGATGACTATTGGTGTTCCTACTGATGCCCACTCGAATAGCCATTTTGCATGTTTAGGTGCGATATTCACACATCCGTGGCTTACTGGAGTGCCAAATCTCTTATGCCAATAAGCTCCGTGAATAGCGTAATTACCTTGATAAAACATTGCATAAGGAACGTTGGGAACATTATAGTCTTCTCCCTGCATTCGCGTAGTTTTGAACTTAGATTGAACCTTAAAAGTGCCAATAAGAGTAGGAGTAGCTTTTTTGCCAGAGGAAATAGCACTTCCATAAACCACTTTGTCACCTTCCCAAGCTATTAATCGTTGTTTTGAAAGATCAATTTGAATCCAGCGCTTATCTGATTGTTGTAATGTCTGGATTGTTTGTGCAATCACTTGATCTTTTTTGGTATTTGCCCAAACTTCACTCGTTCCAGTAGTAGTAAAAACACTTAAGGACAGTGCTGTACCAGTGAGAAGTATTTGTAAGCGACGCACCCAGTCAGAATAAATCATTTTTTTCATTTTTAGATACACTCACACTCAAATCATGGGGTATTGAGAAACTTATCAGGTTTCACCTTTATTTCCATATCTATTACTTTAATAGACGTGAATTTTGATGATTTGATTCTAAGTTAACCTAACTGTCGTATGAGATTTTTTGCCTGAGTTGCGATCGCTGACCAATTTCCCTCTGTAACAAGCTTTTTCGGAAATAATTCCCCGCTCAAACCGACAGCGATCGCTCCGGCTTGTAAAAATTCTTTGGCATTTTCCAGAGTCACGCCGCCAGTAGGAATTAAGGGAATCTCACCCAGAGGCCCTTGCAAACTTTTGATATAGTCAGCCCCTCCCACTGCTTGTACGGGAAACACTTTGACACAACTAGCCCCCTGACTCCAGGCGGTAACAATTTCTGTAGGAGTCATAGCTCCTGGTATGATAGGTACATTTTTTTCTTGTGCTGCTTGAATCATTGCCGGATCAACGTGGGGTGTGAAGAGGAATTGTGCCCCAGATGCGATCGCATCTTGTAGCTGCTGCACATTGAACAGCGTACCAGTGCCAATGATACAAGCTGGTAATTCCGAACGTAGTTGACTGATTAATTCCCCAGCGCGATCGCTATTCCAGGTAATCTCAATTAGCTGCATTCCCCCAGATGCTACAGCCATTGCCATTTGCTGCCCCAATTCGATTTCAGGGGCGCGGATGACTGCGATCGCTCGGTGTTTTTGCAACTGTGATAACCAAATTTGATTAGGCATTTTGACTGGGAATTGGAGACTGGGCACTAGGGATTGGGACTAGAGAAGAGTTTTTACTCTAGTAAATACCTAATTTTCAATACTAATACCCAATACTTCAACTACCGCGGAGCCGTTGGCGTGGTCACTGAGCGTAGTCGAAGTGCAGCCTCTCGTAGAGAAGGGAGTCGAAGTGTCGAAACTCAGTACAAGTGCTCAATGCCCTTAAAACTTGCTTATTGCATCAAGCTATGAGATATTACATAAATACCACTAAATCTATTGACTTACCGTAGTTTAAAATTAGATGCCTGAGCGTTTGGGTCTAAAGGAGTAATTAAAATGACGATTGCACAACAAAATACAGTAGCACCCTTAGCAATCACCATTCACGATTCTGAAAGCGTGGATATAGCCAGCCTATGGAAGCTTGTGCGACTAGGTGCAGATGGATTTTGGTGGCACACTAAGGCATATACAACGATTCTGGGCGTTATGCTGCTGACCTTGGTAAGTCTGATTTTCTTAAGTATGCATTGGTTTTACCACAGACTGTTCCCCTTGATTGACGGCGATCGTTGGGATAAGCAATTAAAAATTAAAAGCTAGACATGAAGTTGCATAGGCTTAGACCATCGTCTCAATCACTTAATTTTGCTTACTTTACATTACTTTAGAGACAGTCCCTAAAAACTCAGCTTAATTCTTCTAGTAGAGGAGAGAGCTAATTAAAAATGCATATACTGCAATTACCAAGCAATAGTTTGATAAGCCCCTAGTTGAAGACCTACTAGGAGCTTTTTTTTAATTGACTATCTATCTACCTCAAATGGGTCATACAGCAGAATTCAGAATACAGAATTCAGGAGTAAAACACGCTTTATACCTGGGTAACAGACGCGAGCTTGTATACCTCACTTTCCTTGAAATCTACTGTATATAACTTAGTAGCGATTAAACTATTCCTTATGGATATTCATAATTAATTCTGATGGTAGATAGAGTAAGAAATGGAAATAGCTAATATTAATTTGTAAGTTAAAGACGTTTACCAACTTAACAACAATGAATATTCTTGCTTGGATTGTTTTAGGTCTAATTGCTGGTGCGATCGCAAAAGCTATCTACCCCGGTCATCAAGGCGGCGGAATTCTAGGAACCATATTGTTAGGAATCGTCGGTGCTTTTGTTGGTGGTAGTTTAGGTGTATTCTTCAGTACGGGAACCTTATCTCTAGCCGCTCCTACCCTCAGCATTCCAGGTATTGCAGTAGCAGTTCTTGGTGCAATTGTCGCAGTTTTCTTGTGGAACTTATTAACCAACCGCAGTGCCGTATAAAAATTAAATTGCGGACAATGAGCAAAGAAGATTTAGCAAAATCATTTAACTATTTGTAAGTGTGATTTAAATTAAAAAAATAGCGCCGCCCTAATTATAGGTAGGCGTTATTTTTTTGATTATTTTGCAATAAGGCAGAAGTACTAACCTGTTACGAACTAAGTCTTCAACACGCTCATAGCGTACAACCGCGTTACTACAGCACAGTGATTGTAAACTCGCCACTCTATTACCTTGGGGATATCCTGTATGACTGTGCCAAGAATTAATTCTGTATTTTCATTCCATTCTTGTTTTACTAAAACAGACGCTCAAATGCAAGCTGTTTCAGAAGCAGCGCTTCTTCAGGATTAGATGCTGACTGGCAAAGTTGTATTAAACTTAGCTGAGTATAAATACGTTATAACTTACAGCTTTCATAAAATTTTCAATAACTTACACTGGTCGCTGTATACGAACCGACAATATTTCGTTAAGCTGTAAGCGCTATGATTAAAGTTTATTAAACGTCTTATGCATTGGTTGTTATCTGGGCCGTTGAGTACGGAGGAAGTGACGGTTAACATTGCAGGGTTGCCTGCATCGTTACAGGGTAAGAAGGTGGTGCAGTTGTCAGATTTTCACTACGATGGTTTGCGACTGTCGGAAGATATGTTAGAAAAAGCGATCGCAGTTACCAACGAAGCGGAACCAGATTTAATTTTATTAACTGGTGATTACATAACTGACGATCCCGCACCAATTCACCAATTGATACTTCGACTGAAACATCTGCAAAGTCGCAGTGGTATCTATGCTATTCTTGGCAATCACGATATATATTATAAACCCGCCAAAGCAGAAGTTACAGAAGCGCTTACTAGCATTGGGATTCATGTCCTTTGGAATGAAATCGCCTATCCACTAGGAAAAGAATTGCCACTCGTTGGACTAGCTGATTATTGGTCGCGGGAATTCAATCCCGCAGCAGTTATGAACCAACTAAACCCCGACGCACCTTGCATTGTTTTATCCCACAACCCAGATACGGCAGAGATATTACAAGCATGGCGAGTCGATTTACAATTATCTGGTCATACTCACGGTGGTCAAATTGTAATTCCCGGAATTGGCCCTATGGCATTTTTGTACGATAAGCTTGCAGAAAAAATACCCAAAAAAGTACGCCGTCTAGTGCCATTTTTGGAAGAAAATGTTTCTGTAGTCAGCCATTGGGAATGGGCACAGGGTTTCCATCGGCTAGGAAAAAATCAGCTATACGTCAATCGTGGTTTGGGAACTTACCTCCCAGGACGCTTATTTTGCCGTCCAGAAGTTACTATAATCACCCTACAAGGTGAGTAGGTAATTCAAAATAAAAGAACGCAATCACAGCAGGTATTCTGGCTAATGAGTACCTGCAAACTTACAACCTGCTTAGTTTCATCGTCAAATTTAAATCAATGAATTAATTGTATTTGAAATAGATGACATAAATTATTGCATTTTATCAAGTTACATTTTTATTTTTGGTAAGCTGTAAGCGCTGGTATGAGGAGTATCGGTTGACTTATGCATTGGTTGTTTACGGGACATTTAAGAGTAGATAAAATAACGGTTAAGATTGCAAAACTTCCTGCATCTTTACAAGGTACAACATTAGTGCAGTTGTCAGATTTTCACTATGATGGTTTGCGACTGTCAGAAGATATGTTAGAAAAAGCGATCGCAGTTACTAACGAAGCTGAACCAGATTTAATTCTATTAACTGGTGATTACGTAACTGACGATCCCGCACCAATTCACCAATTGGTGCTACGACTCAAACATCTGCAAAGTCGCTGTGGTATCTACGCCGTACTTGGGAACCATGATATCTATTACAACCACTCCAAAGTAGAAGTTACCCAGGCTTTAACCAGCATTGGGGTGCATGTGCTTTGGAATGAAATTGCCTATCCACTAGGAAAAGAATTACCACTAGTAGGATTAGCTGATTATTGGTCACAGGAATTTCACCCTGCACCAGTCATGAATCAATTAGACTCGGTTACACCGCGCATTGTTTTATCTCATAATCCAGATACAGCCAAGATATTGCAACAATGGCGTGTAGATTTGCAACTATCTGGGCATACCCACGGTGGTCACATTGTAATTCCGGGCATTGGCCCTGTAGTATTCTATTACAAAAAGTTACTCAAACAAATTCCCAAAAAATTACGGCGTTGGGTAACATTTTTCTTAGGAGACTGCTCGAAAGTAGTGCGATATTGGGAATGGGCACAAGGATTTCACAAGGTGCAAGAAAATCAACTATATGTCAATCGTGGTTTAGGAACTTATAAACCAGGACGTTTATTTTGTCCGCCAGAAGTGACTGTAATTACCTTAATTAGTCATTAGTCTAAATAAATGACAAAGGACAAAGGATAGCCTCACTGGTCAGAGTGCAATTTAAATGCATAACACTCAAAGCAGAAACCGCCTGAAGCTGCGATGGATAGATATCAGCAACTTGGGGCGGTTTCTTGAAGATTAGAGAATTCAGGAGTAACTAACTCAAACTAAGGTGGACAGTATTCGCGATCGCTTTACTCAGAATTGCACATCCTTAATATTCCAACTAGGCAGGCATTTTCTGGCTGTGCGTCTTAAAACCTCCAAAACGAACTCATTGAACTTAAGGCAAAAACACATTCAATGGATGTCACAACTTCAGAGCGATCGCAATAAGATTAGAGCAGGAGGCACAGGCTCTAACTTGAAAGTTTTTGTTTAACTTTTAACCTGTTTGTACCTTGGTCTTAATCTAGCATCGTGTTTGTTTAGCTACAAGACACCTTTACTAAACTTGAATACCATTAATCTATCGCAACAATTCAGAAATATTGCTTAAAATTTATCTCACTTGGTAATATTGGCATTCACACCAACATTACCAAGTGGGCTGAAAGTTTAGAAGGCGTTATTGACCAGAACCGCCTGCGGTAGAAGAATCGCTATTAGATGTACTGTTTGACTGGTCTACTCCTTGAGGTGTAGTACTTTTAGAGGTGTCACTTTTTGTACCAGGAGCAACAGTATTAGTAGAACTATCGTTCTGCGAAGCCGGAGTATTAGTAGTTGAACTCGTCGCCGGACTTTGTGCCGCTTGAGGAGTTGGCTGGGTTACAGAAGGTGCTTTTTCTGCCGCAGGCTGCTGGGGTGGAATTGTAATGTTAATATTCGGTTGGCGAGGTGTAGACGGAGGTGTAACTTGTTGTTGGGGAACAGGAACAGTAACAGGAACAGGAACAGGGACTTCCTTAGTTGTTTCTTTGATTATCGTTTGTGGTTGAGGAGATGGACTGGGAGTTGGATTACTCTTACTTGGTACAGGAACCGCGACCGGCACAATATTGTTAACTGCTGCGTTATTCTGCTGGTTGAAGTACCAAACTCCACCTATAACTAAACCAAGCAAGGAAGTAATGATAATACCCAACAATAAACCACCACTAGCATTGTTTTCATCACGCTGGGCTAAATCTGCTTGCTGGTAGCTACGCTCAACATTTCGACCATGTACGTAACCGTTAGTGTAAGAGTTGGGATTAGCTGTATTGTTCTTAACGGTTTCAGTGGTTTGTGTGAAATGGGTCTGAGTATTGCCATTAATATCAGTGTAAGATTCTTGCCTAACTTCACTGTTTTTGCTCTCGCGTTCATTGGGAATAGACATAGCTGTTGATTTAACTCCTCAGATTAAGATATTGACGGACTAAAGCTTTGTGAAAACAAAAGGTTTTAATGAACTGAAAAATATATGTTGCTGATAAATATTGAGTTTTATTTGCTACTCAACTGTTGGTGATCTCAGAATAACCTCTGCATTCAAATAAGTGGCTCTATCTCTAGGGAGTTAATACTTAATCTAGAGAAAGAGTATCCCAAAGATGGATGTTATTAAGCTGTCAGATGATGTTCTGATCAAAAATCTAGCAATTTACTGAAATCATCTAAATTTTTAATTTGTCGTTAAATATCGCATCGCCAAAGCTTGATGGTCATATCTCAACTACTGCTAACCAAAATTTTGCCATCAGGACTGAAAGCGACAGAGTTAACCCAATCAGAATGGTTGCCCAGTGTGTAAAGTTCTTGTCCAGTGATAATGTGCCATAACTTTATGGTGTAGTCCGCGCTAGCACTGGCAAGATTCTGACCATCGAGGTTAAAAGCAACAGACCAAACATAACTGTGATGTCCAGCAAGTGTGTTAATTAGCTTACCTGTATTGATATTCCTTAACTTGATAGTCTTTAACTCCTGATCAATGCCTGCCAACTTTCGCTAAATTGGAAAAAGGAAAATTCAAGGAAATTTTAAATGTCAGCACAATTGTTACTGGTGGATGATGAACCAGGGATACGGGAAGCCGTGAAAGACTATTTGCAAGAGAGCGGTTTCAGCGTTCAAGTCGCCAGTAACGCCCTTGAAGGTTGGCAATGGATGCAGCTAAATACACCTGATTTAGTGATTTCTGATGTGATGATGCCTCAGGTGGATGGCTATCAGTTTCTCAAGCAAGTGCGAGAAGATCCCCGGTTTCAAGCACTCCCAGTAGTATTTTTAACAGCTAAAGGTATGACAGGCGATCGCATCCAAGGCTATCATGCTGGTGTTGATGCTTATCTACCCAAACCCTTTGATCCAGACGAGTTAGTGGCTATAGTCGAAAATTTGCTAGCCCGTCGCGCCGCTAAGGCTACAAGTACCGGAGACGACTCTGAAACCCCCGATCTTGCTGAACTAGCCAATCAAATTGCCCAAATTAAAGCATTATTAACTCAAAGAAATGCCATTTCCCAATCGCCAGCCCCTTTCAAAATTGATTTGACACCAAGAGAACAAAGCGTTTTAAATTTGGTTGCAGAAGGGTTGATGAACAAAGAAATCGCCCGTCGCTTAGAAACCAGCGTCCGCAATGTAGAAAAATACGTCAGTCGTTTATTTAGTAAAACTGGCACTAATAGCCGTACAGAGTTAGTTCGTTTTGCTCTAGAACACGGTCTTGCTAAATAGGGATTGGGCATTGGGGAGGCAGTGACGGGTACGCAGGGGTCTCCCCCTTCGGGTTCGCGAGTTCCTCTTTGTTGAAACAACAAGACCGGACTCGCTCACCAAGTGGAGCAACTGCCGTCATTGGGAAAGAGGAGGCAGGAGACAGGAGGCAGAAGTTGTTTAATTTTGAATTTTGAATACTTCGGCTACGCTCAGTACAAGTTTTGAATTTTGAATTGATTTCTCTCCTACTCCTGGGTAATCGGTAATAGGTAACTGGCTGCTAAACCATAACCTATTACCAGTAATAGATGAAACATAAGTATTTTCAGCAAATCAGGCACTTAGCTAAAGCAAAAGCTAAAAGAAAGGTTATTTATTTTTACTTTGGTCTTTTAGATTTTCATTTGATTCGAGCCTGTTGTCCAATTCCCCATCTGTAAAGACACAGGGTTTTGTTCTTCCGGCAATGTTTTAATAAAAACTTGGTAAAATGCACCCGGCTGAATTTGCTTTTAGATTCTACCAGTACCCTTTGCTACAAAGTTTTTAATAGCGGAAACTGTTCCTGGGACTTTGTGCTGCTAAATAAGACCCTCACAAAGTAGAAATCACAATATTTTATGAATTCTACTTGCTGCTTAATTTTTATGGCAACAGGGCTATGGGGTCAACATTTGATTTGATGCCCAATTCACATTTTTTCAGTACTTAAATTACACCTTTAAGTTTGAGGATTTTCAGCAGCATTACGCAAGCGCATTAGCTGTCGTCGCATTTGAGGTGAGGCTTTAAACTCAGACACTTCTTGGGCTTTAACAGAAGCTTGCAGTGTCTCTAGAAAGTCATCAGAACCTTCGGTTAAAGCATCAAGTAGCACCTGTAAGAGTTGCTCGCGATCGCTCAATAGACTCTTTTCCTCAATCAACCGGAATTTGAGATGGATTTCGCACTCGTAAACACCTACTTCGAGATTATTTATCTGGCGTGGTAATGCTTTGGAGTTCATAGCTATTGAGATTCCTTTACTTGGTTGTCATGAGGGTAAGGAGGTAGATGTCCAGCAAAAATTCTTTATATCTCTTTTGAATCCAAAGTGCTTGAATTAAGAATTTTTCTTCATCAATCACCTTTGTATTCCATTTCGCTCTCCTGTGGTGTATTTTCAAGCTAGATTTTCAGTGTCTAGATTTTGACATTATTTCTGTACCAGATGTAGCTTATGGTAAGCCATAACTATTATTCAGTTTTTAAGATTCTACACAATAAAGTTTCTGTAAGAAGTTGTTCAACCTTTTTAAAGGTTTTTACATCAACTTTATGTTAATGTCACTAACAGTTTGACTTGTTACTTTAATTTTGGTGTTTATACGTAAGTAAAATCGCTGCTTTTTTTTGAATTTATTAAAGCCAGCAGTCGATGTAGCGCTACTCAGTGAAATTACTTGATGTACGTTTTTTGCAATAGAAAATTCCGGTAAAATTGATGAGCATAATTATTAATGTCAGAACTTTTGTTCTCAATAAAAAAAGGTACATACATAAAACTATTCCTGTCAAGTGCCTCACCCTACTGTGTTTTAGGCTTGATGAGTAAAAAAAATCTTAGCAGTAGGTAAGATTTGTACAGCAAATAAAAATACTCTCCCCAATAATTTTTACAGAAAAATAATTGGACTACTGTCAGTACTAGCGATTAATTTTGTCTTCAACTCATAACACAAGTAGCAAGCTAATCAGTACAGGTGATATTTTTACTTATGCCCATTCAATATACGCTTTTGAAAATGCCTTCAAAGCTTGTAAATTGAAAGCATTTAAGCTCGAATATAGGGTCTACAATAATTCCAGTCTAATCCACGCAAATCTTACACCCTTTTATGGATAACCCAATGCTGCTCAAGTCCACAACCCGGCATATCCGCATTTTTGCAGGTGAAATTGACCGGGATGGCGAACTGATTCCTAGTCAACAAGTCTTAACTTTAGATGTTGACCCAGATAACGAATTTAATTGGAATGAAGATGCGCTGCAAAAAATTTATCGAAAATTTGATGAATTAGTAGAAGCATCTAGCGGCGCAGACCTCACAGACTATAACTTGCGCCGTATAGGGTCAGACTTAGAGCATTATCTGCGATCGCTCCTACAACTCGGCGAAGTCAGCTACAATCTTTCTGCCCGTGTTACCAACTACAGCATGGGAGTCCCCCAAGTTGCCATTGACGACAAATAAGCCAATGAGTTGAGATCGAACTGGCTGAACCCTTCTTAAATCAAAAGTGCTGAGTTAAAAGTGCCTCGGCTTAGAGTGGAAAGATTCATAAGTCTACTTCTTAACTCAGCACAAGCCCAACGCCCCACTACAACTAACAGCAGTGCTGAAGAGATTTTTAGAGCCAATGCATACTCAGGTAGTTTTGCCAAAAATATATTTGCTATTCTTAATTCTTAATTAAAGTTAATTGTTGCTATCCTACTTATAAACTAAATAAATACCAACATTATCTGCCTCTTGATGATGAGGTAATTCAGCAAAAGCTTGGGGCGCAGTTATGCTTGGGTTATGCTTTGGTAACAGGGTTGGAGTTAGTTGCTTTGGCGATGAAGAGTCACAGGGCAATAGAAGCTATGATTAGGCTGTAGGGTTGACTTAGGAGCGTATTTTTTGCATAAGTTAAGTATTAGCACCTGCTGATATCCGCCAGCTAAAATCATCATCTAAAGTCTGGGTATGTCAAGTTTAAGAAAGATGAGCGGTCTAGATTGTCCCTACTAATGCTATTAAAGAAATTGCCAATCGCTGATCGGTGCGAAAACTATGGAAAATGACGCGGCAACGCTCTACTGTCCAAACGAAAATTGTCAGGCTGCCAACCCCCTGACTCACAAGTTTTGCCAGCGATGTTCCACGCCCCTACCCAAAAATTATCTCTGGGCTGTGGTAGATAGCCCAAATGTGGGTAGCCCTGGAGAAATAATAGCCGATCGCTATTTAGTCCTTGATAAATTTGTTCTTTTAGATACGAAACCAGGTTTATTAGCCTTAACGCCTGAATTAGACAATTTACAGCCTCTAAAAGCTTACCTGCGATTGATTCCCTACCGTTTACACGTACCGCAGGTATATGGAGTGCTTTTTGTTGCTGACGGGTCTTCCCACCGAGAAATATTACTTTTAGAAAAACCGCCACTCATAGTAGACGACACTACCCAACAAGTGCATTTGGGCAGCGAGTTAACCATCGCTTGGCGTGATGCAACATCGATGCGCCAATTGAATTGGTTATGGCAAATAGCTCATCTGTGGCAACCTCTTGTAAGTGAAGGTGTAGCCTCTAGCTTACTTGACTCTTATGTATTACGGGTAGAAGGCTCATTAATACGTTTGTTGGAATTGCGTTTTGACAGCGCCACATCACCAGAATTGCCCCAATTAGGTGAATTTTGGCAACAGTTGGTTAGCACTGCCAAACCAGCGATCACGGAATTTGTTGATCGCGTTAGCCTTGCTTTAATTCAGGGAGAAATTAATTCAACCGATCAATTAGTCGAAGTTTTAGATCGGGGACTGGCTGGGTTAGGGCGATCGCAAACACCCACGATCCAAATTATCACCAAAACAGACACTGGACCAAGTCGTCAACGTAACGAAGATGCCTGTAGCCCTCCCAGTGGAACTTTGGTGAGCAAACCACCCCAGCCAACAGCCTTAGCAATTGTCTGTGATGGCATCGGTGGGCACGAAGGCGGCAATGTCGCCTCAAATTTAGCCATTGAAACAATCCAGCAGCAGGTACAGCAATTAACAAAGGTTCCCTACGACCATATAGACCCTTCACTACTGCTGAATGACCTAGATAAGGCAGTGGCAATGGCCAATGACAAAATCAGTCAGCGCAATGACGGTGAAAATCGCCAAGGGCGTCAACGCATGGGCACGACTTTAGTCATGGCATTGCCTGTTGCTCATGAAATGTACATTACCCACGTCGGCGATAGTCGTGCCTACTGGATTACACGCCACGGCTGTTATCAAGTTACCCTCGATGATGATGTTGCTTCCCGCGAAGTGCGGCTAGGTTACGCAATTTACCGCGAGGCTGTACAACAGAGTGCTGCTGGTTCTCTCGTCCAAGCTTTGGGCATGGGGTCTAGCAGTTCATTGCATCCCACATCGGGACGGTTTATGCTCGACGAAGATGCTGTTTTTCTGCTCACATCCGATGGTTTGAGTGATTTTGATCGAGTGGAGGAGTATTGGGAAACAGAAATCTTGCCAATTCTAGTTGGGGAAGCAAATATAGCAACTGTTGCCAATAGATTAGTCGAAATTGCCAATACTAAAAATGGACACGATAATGTCACCGTCGCTTTAGTTCATTATCAAGTCCAATACTGGGAACCAGAAATCACGATCAAAGCGGTGATTCCAGAGAGTTATTCTGCCAAAACCGTTGATTTTACATCCAGGGCAACAAATCCAACAGTTTTAGATAGCCCAAATCACAAGACTCAGGTGATTACCGAAAAGGAGCCAGTTAAAACGCGCATACCGCTACAGTGGATAGTTCCGTTAATATTTGTGGTAGCGGCAGGTTCTTTAGGATTTTTTGTGAAACAACTGCGATCGCAATCAGGGGGATTTCCAATTTTTTCCAATCCCACCCCAACTGCCAACCCTACCATTGAAGCGACACCCGCACCGCGATCGCTTGCGAACCTTTCTCCTGGTTGGGTAATTAAAACCAACAATGACATCTCCTTGGGAAACAACCAATCGCTCCCTCGTGGGACTTTTTTAGAAGTTATTGAGAAAATATCAAATCCCAAACCTGCTTCTGAAAGTTTTTTGGTGTCTATGCGAGTCTGTGCCAATAAAAGCACACAACCTCCCGCTAATAGTAATAACCCAGCAGTAATTACCCCAGTTCCACCAAATTCAAAACCTTTGCCAGCAAAAGTATTGCTAAACTCCTCCCAACTGACCCGTTTTGGCGTTGTTTTACAATCAGACGCACCAAATCCATGTCGGACTGTCACCCAACCACCAGTTACCGAACCAGCTGATACCAGTCCAACTTAGTCAAATACTCGATAAACTGGTAGAAACCTGAAATAATAACAGGTAACAATCAGAGTAAAAAACTTACAAGGTCAAAAAATCTAGAAATTTTTTACCTTGGACAATTGTTATGAAAACAGAATTCAGGAGTCAGGAGGTCGCCGAGCGCAGTCGAGGTGAGTCAGAATTCAGAATGAATTACGATTGGTGGATAGCGCAGCGTTAGCGAGTCCGCGAACGTCTGAAATAACCGAGTTAAAAACACCCACCATATCTCTAATTTGGTGCAAAACAATTAATGTCGGTTTAAATCCCCACTCATTTATTCTAAATTCTGAATTCTGGCTTCTGAATTCTTCTTCTCTTGAAATTATTTTTTTTAGTTTTTAGTTTAATGAATCCATGCCATCCCTGAATTTGGCGATCGCCCGTCTCCTAAACACTGGCACTGACAACTTCGCCATTTGGGTGGTCAAGGCTCCCTATCCCAGTGGCTACGTTTTACGTGACTGTGTATGGCCTGTTGAACTCACCCAAGTCTGGCACGAATGGCAGCAGATGTTTGCTGGTCATGGTCGCCTAGATATTTCCCCTAACTCAACATCTCAAAAGAGTAACCCATTTCCCCTAGATTGGATTTCACCCCCTTCAGGTCAGCCCACCGGCCCCTACAGCAGTCGTTTGATGCAATACTTGGGAATGAGTTTATGGCGCTGGGTATTCGATGGGCAAATTCTTGGTAGTCTAGAACGTAGTCGCGGTATTGCTATGGGTCAGCATACACGTTTGCGCTTTCGACTAGAAATTCGCGACCCGGATCTCATTGCTTTCCCTTGGGAAATTATGCAGCGTGAGCCTGGACAATCGGCGATGTCTCTTTCCCAAGATTTGCTATTTAGTCGCACCAGCACTGAAGTTGACGCTTTGCCGTATTTGCGAACTGACCAAGCTTTAAGTATTCTGCTGGTTTTAGGTCATGATGACAAGCTGCAATTGGAACAAGAAGCGGCTATGTTACAGCAAACTCTTGTAGATACGCCTGGTAATTCCCAAAGATATGCACCTTGTGTAGTGCATCAACTCATTCAACCGACTCCACAGGAGTTGATTGATGAATTAGAAACCAATGCATACAATGTTTTCTTTTACGCTGGACATGGTTTGCCTGACCCAGACGGAGGATTACTGTTTTTGCGACCAGATATGCCCCTCAATGGCATAGAATTGGCGCAAGTATTGACCCGCACAGGTGTGAAACTAGCAGTTTTTAACGCCTGTTGGGGCGCACAGCCAGCTGCTATTAATAATCAAGCCATACCTGCCAGCAGTTTAGCAGAAGTACTGATTCGTCATGGTGTGCCTGCGGTTTTGGGAATGCGCGATGAAATCGCTGACCACGAAAGCCACAGTTTTATTCAAGCCTTTACCGAAGCTTTACGATTGCACAAACCAATTGATGAAGCTGTAACACAGGCTAGGCAAGAGTTGTTAACACTGTATAAATTTAATCAACCTGCTTGGACTTTGCCTGTTCTCTACCTGCATCCAGATTTTAATGGCGAACTCATTAAGAATCTTGATGAAGGTATTACAGAACTACCAGATACAGCCATTCCCGATCAAGGTTCCTCGCATCCGACTGCAAGTTTACGATCACTCACTCCCAAAGGTAAAACCTGGTTACTGGGTTATGGAGTCACCCGCATCGGCCGCACGAGAGACAATGATATTGTCATTCCCGAACCATCCGTATCCAAACGCCACGCTGAAATCTTTTGCCGCAATACTCTGACTGATGCTACATTGGTGCGAACTTATTATTTGCAAGACTTTTCCACCTATGGGACAACCTGGTTTTTAGGGCCTAATGGTTGGCAACAAATCCTCCGAGAGGAAGTCCCACTGAAACCAGGGATGCAGGTAAAGTTTGGAAGTGCTAGAGGTGAAACCTGGGAGTTTGTGATCGAAGACTCCTAGCAAAGCTATTACACGAATGGATTTTTATGTTAAGTATCAGCTTTGAAAATCTGTTTTTTTTGGAGAAAAATCCCACTTTTTTTTGCGGAAATATCTTCTGAAAAATTGTAGTTGTCAATACCACCAAATAATCATGAGGTAAGAAAAAATGGCTCACAAAATTAACGGCTCAGACACTTTCTCTTCTTTACCATCTCAAATAGACTTAGAGTTATTAGAAGCATTACTGGAACCAGAGGATGCTACCTATCCTTGGAATCCAGGTGATGAGCAATCAGAAGCTTATTTTCAAGAACTAGAACAACAGTTCGGAATGGAAGATTTGCTTGATGAAGAACTAATGAGGCGATCGCAAGATTTTTACGGACATCTAGACACACTTTGGTCTGGTATCACTTCTAAACCAGAATATAATGATAACCAACAACAGGCAGTAGTGCTTAATCTTCAAGAAACATTACGTACTAATTTTTATGCCTATGTTCCCCAAGCATTACTCAACACCATTGCCAGCAAAGCTGCTGAGATATATGCTGCTCGCCAATTAATCAGTGAGCAACTGGTTGAGTGCGTTCAGACAGTACTACCAAGTTGGGGAACAGAGGATCTTTTAGTATTGGCTCGTCCTTTTGCTTATGCGATGCGAAGTAGCGAATCGCAAAATGCGGCATCTGCGCTCAGTAATCTTCAAAATAGCGAGTGGACAGCTTTATCAGAAGTAGAGAAAGCAAAGGTTAGTTTAGCGATCGCTTCTTATGCTTTCATTGAACTTAACAAGTCTCAGCCTGAAGTATGAATGGGGAATGGGGGATGGGGAATAGGAAAAATAGAGAAAGCTAAAATTTTCATGGATCATGCGTTGTGTTTGCATCACCCGCGCTTTGCGTTCACTTTTTTCAGAGGTCTTTTTGGCAACGAGATTAGTTTTTCTGACGCAGAGGCACAAAAAAAGAACTCAAAATCAAGACTTTTGCAGTTTGATGATTTTTATTTTTGTAGATAAATCTATCCCCAGAATAGACTAACGGTACGCTAATTTTATAACTAGATCATCACCCCAAGAGACGAATATTTAAGCATTGGGCACTTGTACTGAGCGTAGCCGAAGTATTGGGCATTGGTTTAGTTGTTCTGCCTCATCTTCCCCTGCTCCCCCTACTCTCATCTCCTATTTCGGGCCCAGAAATCGGGTAGCAAAATTTTGCGATCGCGTCGGTGATAGCGCCCGTGCCTTGAGAATTGCCGCCATCAAAAAGGCGTAAGATAACACCCCAACGACTACCAACAGCAAGGCATTGATCGATCCTGTAGCATTCCACAGAGCGTGGAGCGCAGAGGCACTCAGATAACCAATAGAAAGAATTTGCCAACTTCTACTAGGTTTGAGGACAGCCAACCCGATAAAATAACCCAGGTAGCCACTATAAGCCATGTGTCCCGCTACAGAGCCTAAAATTCGTGGAATTAGCAGTTGTAAACCTGCTAGTTGACCAGCAGCGCCTATACCTACCTGTTGCGTAACATTTTGAGTGATATCGGGCACATACTGACCGAGGGTCTCTAAAAGAGTAAAGCCCACAGCAGAAGCTGTTCCCAGGAGAATACCATCTAGAGGTTCCCAGATACCGATGCGTTCCCGCCAAGGTGGAGGCAACATTCTACCGATGGCAAAAGCCCCTAGTACAGGTAATGCCTTAAGTAATTCCTCCATCAAGCCAGCGCCAAAAAACATCCGTACCAGCAACTCTGTGAAAGTGATAGATTCTTGGGGTGTGGGCAAGCTTCCAGGCAAAATACCGCGAAAAACAAAGATAAATAGATCCAACAGGGGACTGAGCAAAATCAGTATTGTACCCAATGCTGTAGCCATTAGCACCCACCAAGGCTTCTGTTTTCCGCAAAGTTGGTAAACAAAATAGTAGGCAGCAAAGGCAATGTAACTTGCTACGATCACTTGATTAGCTTGCGGCTGACCTACTGTAGCGAACATCAGCACCACAAAAATTACGGTCAGTATTCCCGGTACCAGGTAAGCTTTACTAGTTAAATCTTTACCAGTGGAAATAATTGGAAAAAGCTGGGTGAAACTAACAGAATCTGGCTGCTTTAATTGCGTGTGGTTGTGGTAGTTAGTTGCTGAAGGCAGTGGTGTAACTTGGTTCACTGTCGTCGCCGGAGTCAGTGAGCTATACTCATACTCAAAAATGTATTGCGGGCCATCAGCACCTAGAGAAATGCGATCGCCTGGGTGCAATTCTTGACATTCATACAAGCGTTGTCCATTCAAATAAGTGCCATTAGCGCTATTCAAGTCACAAAGCACCCAGCTAAATTTGCTATCTGGGGATAGAGAGAGGGGACGAACCACCGCATGACGACGAGATACCATTCGGTACATCATGGCATCCAAGACAACTTGGCAGCTGGGGTCGCGTCCAATTACCATCTCTTTACTGGGGGGCAGCGAGTAGCGAGATTCTGCTCCAGAAGCTGCCCCATTACCAGACACTAGCCGCAGAAATGCATTATGTCTTGCGTTTTTGCCTGTCATCGATAAGAAGTGCGTTTCTAAACTAATTCTTCACATTCACATAATTTGGCAGCAGGACTACCCTTAGCCACATTAACAGCAGCATTGCTAAATCCACTATAGCTTCACTTACTGCTAAGAAATTTAAAATTCTCAATGCAAAATTTCAAATTGTTTTACTTAATGTAAATAAGTATTCCATCTACTGAGATTTTGTCCTAAACCTGGCTTGTTAGGCGGATAAATCAGATTGTATCGGTTCTGTACTTTTGACATCATAGTTGTAAATTCAACCCATAGCAATTTCTCAAAAAACAGTAGTTTTTACTGCATTTAGTTCAATTTCAAAAATATATAATTTTTAGTCCTATGTTGTGAGCCAGTACGATCTTCTCCCCAAGTGAAAGGTTAGCGCCCAATATTGCTCGGCACAAGTCAAAGCAAGTCGTTCAGTACAAGTGCCCAATGCCCACTTGCTCTGAGCGACTTGTGCCGAACGTATCGCTAAAGCGAAAGCTTTACTAACGCGTAGTGTCTCGCAGAGAAGCCGAGGTAAGCCGTACCACTTCCCTACGGAACGCTATGCGAACGTGGAAGCAAGCTACGCGTAGCGTCTCGCAGAGAAGGGATGCCCCATCCCTACAATTCGCATTCGCACTTTCATTAAATAGGACCTTGTAATCATTAGCATTGCCGACAATAGCCCAGGCATGACTGAAGAAGTACGCAAATGCGTATTTGAACCTCCTCAATAACTTGAAACTTACAGGAATTGGAGGGATTATTTCTCTAAATATAGGCAATTAGGTTTAAAAAACGTTGTAATGGTAGTACTATCTTTGCGTAGGCGTAGCCTAATCTCGGCGATGTCCACGACAGTGTGCATCCTACTCACCTAAAAAAATCCCTGAGTACAAATAAGATAGAAGGTTGGGATGATACAACCCGAAAGTCAAAATAGTATCACCTACACACGCGTTATCCACCTAAGTCATGTAATTGACGTAGATATTCCCCAATGGTCTGGAGATCCCACAGTAGAATTTGAAACTGTGGCTGAACTAAATAATGATGGCTATTACCTGCGGCGTTTCTCCTTGGGAGAACATAGTGCTACCCATATCAACGCCCCTAACAGCTTTTATAGTTATGCTCTGGGAATTGATCAATACTCAGCCCAGTCTTTGGTTGTACCTGCGATAGTCATAAATATTTGCCAAGCCACAGCAGTTAATCCTGATTATGCTTTGACTCTTGCTGATGTTTTGGCTTGGGAAGCAGAATACGGTGAAATTTCTGCTGGCTGCGTAGTTATACTGAATACTGGTTGGCAAAAAAAGTGGTTTGATAAAAGTGCATTTATCAATCATGATGCTCAAGGAATTCCCCACTTTCCAGGGTTTGGCAGCGATGCGACTCAATTTTTACTGGATGAACGGCAAATAACTGGGGTAGGAATTGATACTCATGGTGTAGACCCTGGACAGGATAACAGTTTTGCGATTAACCGTTTAGTTTTAGAACAACCGCGCATTGTCTTGGAGAATCTAACCAATTTGGATCAACTGCCACCGAAAGGGAGTACTCTAGCGATCGCACCTCTAAGATTACGTGGTGGTTCTGGTTCTCCTGTGGGCGTGTTGGCGTTAGTGCCTTAAGGCAAAGAATTCAGAACTCAGGAGTCAGAATTCAGAATTGATACTTAATAATAATGATATACAGAGCAATGAAACGGTGTAACTTGTAATGAATGCTGAAGAGTTTCTCAGACGTTAGGAATCAGGAGAACGAGATTTTTCTAAAGTCGTTTTGAAAGGTCTTCAGCTAAATCACCTTGATTTGAGTGACATTAATCTTAATCAAGCTTGGCTTGAATCTACTTGTTTGATGGGAACCAATTTAAGCAGTGCAAACATAAGCGGTGCTAATCTGAGGTTTTGCTATTTAGGTTCTGCCAATTTAACCAATGCTAATTTAAGTAACTCACAAATAGAGGTAACTAACTTTAACGAAAGTAATTTAACCAATGCTGATTTAACCAAAACGTTTCTTTGTGACTCTAGTCTAATTAGGACAAATTTTACGTCAGCGACAATAGAAGAATGTAACTTAGCAGGTTCGTTCTCTCGCCAAACAATTTTCACAAATGCTAATTGGGATTGGAATTACACTGACGTAATTTTTCATGAAGCCATATTACCTAATGGAGATATTGAGAGTTATAACTATCACCCTAGCGAGGCTGTTAAGTCATTACAAAAACGCTATGACTCAGGAGAAAGAATTTTCACGTTAGAGCACGCTTTAGATTTGACAGGAATCAGATTGAGCGGTAGTGTTCTGCGTTTGTGGATTACAGACTCTGAATTACGTTATGCTGACTTGAGAAACTGTAATTTTGAAAGCTCAAGAATTCAAACATCTTTTTTTGATTTTGCTGACCTGAGTGGCGCTGTTTTTAAAGAGGTAGGTTTAGCTGATAACTCTTTCATTGCCGTTAATTTAAGTAATGCAAATTTTGAAGGAGCATATATGAAAGATGATGACCACAGGTGTTGTTTTGATGGTGCAATCTTTTGTAGAACTATCATGCCAGATGGAAGTCATCAAAATAAGGGATGTTAACAGTTATGGGTTAAAAATGCAGTTGAATGCAATGCTGCGGACGGTATCAATCTGTAAAGCTACACTGTATTACCTTGGCGCAAGATAAAAACCTAAATCCTGACTCCTAACCCCTGAATTCTGACTTGACGATAACCTAGAAAGCAAGCAAACTTAATACACAAGTTTTCAGTAGATCATCAGTCGGAGATTTTCAAAATGACAACTCCGCTATCTTGCCGTAATTATATAGACGGTCAATGGTTGAGTGCTGTAGGAGAAGCAACCCTAGAAAGTCGCAATCCTGCCGACAAAACCGAAGTCGTGGCCACATTTCCCCGTTCTCAAGTTAAAGATGTAAATACAGCAGTAGCCGCAGCTCGTAAAGCCTACCACAGTTGGCGCAAAGTCCCGGCCTCAGCGAGGGCAGAATACATTTTTCGCGTTGGGGAAATATTACTCCAGCATAAAGAAGAACTTGCCCAATTAATCAGTCGGGAAATGGGTAAACCCTTGACGGAAGCTAGGGGAGATGTGCAAGAAGGTATTGACTGCGCCTTTTACAGTGCTGGCGAAGGACGGCGACTATTTGGGCAAACCACACCTTCGGAAATGTCCAATAAATTTGCCATGACTGTGCGGATGCCCATAGGAGTTTGTGCCTTAATTACTCCCTGGAATTTTCCGGTGGCAATTCCTTGCTGGAAAGCTATGCCAGCTTTGGTGTGTGGCAATACAGTCATTCTCAAACCTGCTGAAGATACTTCCGCCTGTGCAACTAAATTGATTGAAATTTTTCAACAAGCAGGTTTACCACCAGGAGTAATTAACTTGGTGCATGGTGTGGGAGAAGAGGCGGGGAAAGCTTTAGTTGAGCATCCCAATGTTGATTTAGTATCGTTTACCGGTTCTTCAGAAACCGGTGCTTTTGTTGGTGCGACTTGCGGACGCACTCACAAGCGTGTCTGTTTGGAAATGGGTGGTAAAAACGCTCAAATAGTGATGGAAGATGCCGATTTAGAACTTGCTCTCGATGGTGCGGTGTGGGGAGCGTTTGGCACAACTGGGCAACGGTGTACGGCTACTAGTCGGCTGATTTTGCATCGTGATATCAAAGAAAAATTTACCGCTATGCTTTATGAGCGTACCAGTAAGTTACGCTTGGGTGCTGGCACTGACTCTGATACAGATATTGGGCCAATAGTCAATGAAAAGCAACTCCAACAGGTGAGTAAATATTTAGATATTGCTCGTGAGGAAGGAGCAAAGGTTTTAATTGGTGGAGAAATCGCTAGTGAAGGCTCATTAAAAAACGGTTACTTCTTTCAACCAACTATTTTGGATAATGTAACTCCTGATATGCGAGTTGCTCGTGAAGAGATATTTGGGCCAGTGGTGGCATTAATTGAGGTTAGCTCCTTTGAAGATGCGATCGCAATTCTCAACGATAGCAATTATGGTCTTTCTTCTTCAGTTTACACCCGCGATATCAATCGGGCTTTTACTGCTATGCGCGACATCGAAGCAGGTATCACCTATATCAACGGCCCGACTATTGGCGCAGAGGTACACTTGCCCTTTGGTGGTGTGAAACAAACTGGTAACGGACACCGCGAAGCGGGAACTACTGCAATGGATGTTTTCACAGAATGGAAAAGTGTCTATGTTGATTTCTCTGGAAGTTTGCAACGCGCTCAGATAGATAATCGTAGTTAATTATTTGCAACTACACCTCAGATAATTAACTACCTCTGGCTGCGCGAAAGTTTAAGCCAGGGGTATTTCATAAGACTTCTTGGCATTTGTCGGGGTAAAGGTGAAGGGGAAAAGGGTAAAGAAACTCAAAATCCTTTCCCTTTACCCTTTACCCTTTACCCTTTACCCTGAGAGTTGCAAAAATATATTTTTGCAAGAGGTCTATAGTAAACTTGGGTCAATTCCTCGTTGTTGTAATTTGGCTAAAAGTTCTTGAAACTGCTGCTGAGTTTGTTTTAGCTGTTGTTGCTGTTGTGCGTTTATTTCTTCTGGAGTTTGGTATCTGTTACCATCTTGGTCATACCAAAACAGCCATTCTCGTGTTCTACCTTGATAAGTACCCTGTTCTCGTCCAATCCCTAAACCAATTTCTGGCATCCAAATTCGATCGCCGAGTTGTAAAGTGTACTTACCTTCAACTAAGCGATAAACTTCTAAACGTTGACGCTTACGACGTAGCCGCGTTGGTGCATAAATGACGTAATATAAAATGCCTAATTGAGCATAGTCTATTTTCTTTTGTTCATATTCGCCATTGTAGGTTTGAGAAACCACTTCTAAAGCTAAAATGGGCGCAATTCCTTCTTCTTCCCAGAAAACGTAACTAGAACGTCCGTTTTCTCCAACAAAACGTTCAACACCTAAACTCAAAAACCCATCGGGGACTATAGCAGGTTGTAATGGTGTATAGTAAATTCCCATGTTGATACCGAAAAACCAGTCATCACGGGTTTGCCAAATCGAGGCTAAGATGGCTAACAATAAATTAGGAATTAATATTTGTAGTTCGTTATCCACAGGGATATCATCAGAATCTGGTAATTCCGCCGATGAAGGTAGGCAGTCTAAAGGATTGTAATTATACATACAGCACTTTTCGATTCATTAACCAAATCAAATAATCTGCTTTAATACAAGATAGCCACTATTTCGCATACCTGCTATGTCCGCCGACTACCTGACACCAGAACAACGTGCATTCATATCCCGATGTCGAGAAAAATGGCAACACATTGGACTATCTACCGAACCCATCAACCAACAACAGGCTACGGATGCAGTTCGAGCAATATATACTGCACTCGAACTCACTGAACCTGAAATAATTATCGTTGATAGCCCTAACGCTGGGTTCGAGTACATCTGGAATTTGCTCAAAGTTGATTCTCAGACAATTCTGGGTGATGCTATAGATAGTTCCCACTGGAGTAAAATCTACAGTAAGTTGCAATCATATTTGCTCGCGCGATTACCCGTTGATTTACAAACAAATTTACATTCTTTGTTTGACAATCATCTAGCAAATGAATATGCCAAATTACTCCAAGAACAGTTAGAAATACAATGGGGAGATGTTTTGGAGGAACATTTTGGTAAACGCAATAGCCAGTTGATTAAAAATATATTCTCTTCTTGTCGCAAACCGGAAACTTTAATTGCAGGATGCAGTTATTTTGACTTTTGTATTCAGAGTTTCAACTACCAGCAATTTGAAAACCAACTATTCATTTTAGAAGATTTTGTTAAAAATTGCGGCTGGACTTTCTTCTTTCAAAATATCGCGATTATTTCCAACCATTGCACCACAATTAATATTGATAGCAATAACCATCTCCACGGCGAAGATACACCTGCCGTAGGCTTTGCAGATGGTTATAGCCTGAATGCACATCACGGTAAAATAACCCTACAACGCAAGCGTCAACTCGACGATATCGCCTGGACAAAGATATTTGAAAAAATGAAGGCAGTCGAAATTGACTCTTGGGAAGAATACAAGTTGTTACGTGTCGTTGAAGGAATTAATGTCCAGCCTAAGCAGTTCCTCAAAGTAATAAATCCAAATACGGGAGAAGTGCAGGTTTTTAGAGTGTCTATGCGGTTCATCTCTGCTATTGAGGCGGCACGCTGGGTAAACCGAGGTAAAACTTAGAAATCATAACTTGTTGTAACCCAGTATGTAGATGAAGTTTATAACCGCCGATTTCGCGTTAAGTTGATTTGCTGGTAAAAATCGCTTGCATAAGTTTGGGATAGGATAATATCTAAGGATATTCAGTCGATCGCTTGAAATGTCTATGACTAGTAAGGAAGAATTAAGAAGTATTGCCTCCGAAATTCAATTATTTAATAATATTGAGCAAAAAGAAACTTTTTTGTTTGTCATAGTGGCGTTATTTTCAAGAGTTATTAGTTTGAAAAAAGCCGCAGAACTTATGGAAATAGAGCTTGATGTATTTATTGAGCTATTAGATTTAATGGGGCTGGAATTTTCCTACTTGACTGAAGAAGATATCGCTATAGAGAAGGATTGGTCAGGTGTGTGAAGGTTGTTTTTAACTCTTCTCCATTAATCTTTTTATCGCGCCTGGAATTTCTCGATATTTTTCTAGATTCTGCCGATGATATCATGTCCGGCAAATATGTCAGCAAAGCAATCTCTGAGCGTTGCGTTGGCTAGCAAATACCGCAGGCATCGCTGTTTGATGCCATTTTTTCAGATTAGATGCAGAGTTGACGGGAGTGACTACAGGGTTGACGAAAGTCACTACAGAGTTGACGGGAGTGACTACAGGGTTGACGAAAGTCACTACAGAGTTGACGGGAGTGACTACAGGGTTGACGAAAGTCACTACAGAGTTGACGGGAGTGACTTCAGGGTTGGTTTTTGTTTGGTGCGATCGCTTAATTATAAAAACTCATTGCCAGCAAAGCAATCTTTGAGTGTTGCGTTGGCTAGCAAATACCGCAGGCATCGCTTTTTGATGCTGTCATAAATTAATATTTATCTCCAGATTATTGCTAAATTTAAAGTAAATTCTGGTAAAATATCTTCACCTAATAATTCTTTTGGATGTTCTAATATTTCCACTGGTTGACCAAGACGGTAGATTTCTACCTGACGTAATTTTGAATTAATTAACCAACCTAATTTAACCCCGTTATCGATATATTCCTGCATTTTCTCTTGGGTTTCTTTCAAAGAATCGCTGGGTGACATTAACTCTAAAACGAAGTCTGGTGCAATAGGTGGAAACTTTTCTTGCTCTTCAGGTGTAAGTGTATCCCATCGTTCTTTTCTAATCCAAGCGACATCAGGAGAACGGTTTGCACCATTAGGCAATTTAAAGCAAGTGGAAGAATCAAAGCAAATTCCTAGTTGAGTTTGACGATTCCAAATCACAAAATCTGCCGCAATTTCAATATTACGATTTCCAGTCTCTCCGCCTGTGGGTGGCATGATTAGAAGTTCTCCCCTTGCATTGCGTTCAAATTTGATTTCAGGGTTTTCACGACACAACTGATAAAATTGATTGTCGGTGAGTTGGATGATGGGGTTTAAGTTGATGGCGATCGCTGTCATAGTAACTATATTGGGGATGACATCAAAATTTAATGAAGCTTTTTACCACAAACTAATTGTATCAAGACATCTTAGCAATGAATTTCAGAGTCCAGCGTAGGCGTAGCCCAACCCAGGCATCGCTCTTGAACACCATTTTTTCAGACTAGATGCAGGGTTCGTCTTTGTTTGGTGCGATCGCTTAATTATAAAAACTCATTGCTAGCAAAGCAATCTTTGAGTGTTGCGATCGCTCTTGAACACCATTTTTTCAGACTAGATGCAGGGTTTGTCTTTGTTTGGTGCAATCGCT